>NZ_MUOA01000070.1:0-47219 GCF_002001065.1 Pseudomonas sp. A25(2017)
CCCCCGCGACAATCCCCGCCACCGCATTGAGCAACATCGGCACGATAAACCCGGCGCCACCGGCGCTGGCCGTCACGCCTTCGATCCAGTGATGCACCGCCGGCACGCCATGGGTCAGGATGCCACCGCCCACCAGGAACATCGCCGCGGTGCCGATCACCGACAAGCTTTTCATCATATAGGGCGCTGCGCGCAGGATGGCCCCGCCGATGCTTTTGGCTACCTGTCCTGGCTTCTGCGTCAACCAGAGCCCCAGGTCATCGAGCTTGACGATGCCTGCCACCAGGCCGTACACACCGACGGTCATGACAATCGCAATGCCCGACAGCACGATCACCTGTTGAGTCAGCGGCGCATCGGCGACGGTGCCGAGGGTGATGGCAATGATTTCCGCCGACAGAATGAAGTCGGTGCGCACCGCGCCCTTGATCTTGTCCTTTTCGAAGGCCACCAGATCGACCGCCGGATCGGCCACTGCCTCGACCAGTTGCGCATGTTCGGCCTGATCTTCGGCCTTGCTGTGAAGGAACTTGTGGGCCAGTTTTTCGAACCCTTCGAAACACAGGTAGGCGCCGCCCACCATCAACAACGGTGTCACCAACCAAGGAACGAAGGCGCTGATCGCCAGCGCCGACGGCACCAGGATCAATTTGTTGATGAACGACCCCTTGGCCACCGCCCACACCACCGGCAGTTCCCGCTCGGCACGCACACCTGACACCTGCTGGGCATTGAGCGCCAAGTCATCGCCGAGCACACCGGCGGTTTTCTTGGCGGCCATTTTGGTCATCAGCGCAACATCGTCGAGCACGGTGGCGATATCGTCGATCAGTACCAGCAAACTGCTTCCGGCCATGAAGGGGCTCCTTGAATAATGATGCCGCGAAGCATACCGCGAGCCGTGGTGCCTTGGGGCATTCTTGAGCGCCGCGCGAGGCCGGTGCTACCATGCGCCACCGCCAGAACAGGCAAGGAACCCCTGGGTTTATGAGCACTATCCGCGAGCGCAACAAAGAATTGATCCTGCGTGCCGCCAGCGAAGAATTTGCCGACAAGGGCTTCGCCGCGACCAAGACCAGCGACATCGCGGCCAAGGCAGGCCTGCCCAAACCCAACGTCTACTACTACTTCAAATCCAAGGAAAACCTCTACCGCGAGGTCCTGGAAAGCATCATCGAGCCGATTCTCCAGGCTTCGACACCGTTCAACGCCGACGGCGTGCCCGGTGAGGTGCTGAGCCACTACATCCGCTCCAAGATCCGCATCTCCCGCGACCTGCCCTTCGCCTCGAAAGTCTTCGCCAGCGAAATCATGCACGGCGCCCCCCACCTGAGCCCCGACCTGGTAGAACAACTCAACGCCCAGGCCCGGCACAACATCGACTGCATCCAGACCTGGATCGACCGCGGCCAGATCGCCCCCATCGATCCCAACCACCTGATGTTCAGCATCTGGGCCGCCACCCAGACCTATGCCGATTTCGACTGGCAGATCAGCGCCGTGACCGGCAAGGCCAAGCTTGATGAGGCGGATTACGAAGCGGCGGCGCAGACGATTATTCGGTTGGTGTTGAAGGGGTGTGAGGTGGATCGCTAGGCTCAGGACCGAGTCGCCGCCTTCGCGAGCAGGCTCGCTCCCACAGGGTTCTGCTGTGAATATAGATTCTGCGAGCAGCCTAAATTCCTTGTGGGAGCGAGCCTGCTCGCGAAAGCGGCAACTGGATTTCAAGTCAAACCCAAATGGCATCCCACAGCGGATAGTCGCCAAGCCGCTTCACCAGACCTGCCCGCAACGGGTTGGCGACGACATAGCGAGCCATTATTTTCAGATCTTCTTCCCGCCGCAGTGCTCGGTCATGAAATCCTTGCTGCCAAAGGCTGACTTTACTGTCCAGGCGCAGATTTACAGCCTTGGTACTCAATGATTTGGTCCTTTGCATCAGCTCACTCAGAGATCCCCTGCGCAACTCGATCAACCAATGGAAATGATCCGGCATAACAACCCAGGCCAATGAGTCGGCCCGGCCTTGTTCCTGAGCCTTTCGAAATTGCTCAACGACCAGTCTACCCAGGACAACGTCCTTAAAAACTGGTGCGCGGCTAAATGTGTTGGTGGACAGTAAATAGATCCGGCTGGACTCGGCATAGCGGCCGAGGCGCAGTCTATGTGAAGCAGGTGAAACAGGCATTCCTTGCCCCTTTGATGATTGAGTCATAAAGAAGGCTAGACCCGTGGATGCCTGGATGGGAGGCAGACTTTTAGCTGAATGTGTCTGCTAGATTGCTATCGCGAGCAGGCTCGCTCCCACAGTGTGAATTTGCAGTGTCTGCAGAATATGCCCCCACCGCCGCCCTCTTGTGGGAGCGAGCCTGCTCGCGATAGCAAAGGCTCAGTCAGTACAAATCAAGCCCCCGCATCCGCCCTCAACCGCAGCGCCTCCACCGCCCTGACCGCCACCTGCTCATCCACATCCGAAACATCACCACTGACACCAATCGCCCCCAGCACCTTCCCATCCTGATCCCTGATCAACACCCCACCCGGTGCCGGTACGACGTTGCCCTGCCCCAGCCCGTTCAATGCCGCGAAAAACGCCGGGCGTTGCTGGGCGTCCTGGGCCAGCAGGCGTGAGCCTTTGCCCAGGGCGATGGCGCCCCAGGCCTTGCCGATGGCGATCTGCGGGCGAAGCAGGCTGGCGCCGTCTTCGCGCTGCAAGGCAACCAGGTGCCCGCCGCTGTCCAGGACCGCGACGGTCAGGGGCGCAGCGCTGATTTCACGACCGGCGGCAAGGGCTTGCCCGGCCAGGTTGACGGCGATTTTCAAGGTTAGAACGCTCATGGGTGCTGTCCTTCTTTTGTTATGGGAGAGCCTTGTGGGCTTCACTTTCAGCAAAACCGAACACAACAAATAGAACACAACAATACATATTTTTGTATACAATAATTTTCACAAAGCACCTTAATCGATGGAAGGCCGTAGCAAAACCTGGCCTTCCGACGAATGAAACAGATGCTTGAGGAAATGGATTGACCTGCGCCGTTTACCGTGAATACACTCTGCGCAAAGCAATTTGTATACAATTACAAAACGTAATAGGCACAAAATAATGAGCAAAATGAGAGCAATCGAAGCCGCCGTTCTGGTAATGCGCCGTGAAGGCGTGGACACCGCCTTCGGTATCCCGGGTGCCGCGATCAACCCGCTGTACTCCGCCCTGCAGAAGGTGGGTGGCATCGATCACGTCCTTGCTCGCCACGTTGAAGGCGCCTCGCACATGGCTGAGGGCTACACCCGCACCAAGGCTGGCAATATCGGCGTGTGCATCGGCACCTCGGGCCCGGCCGGCACCGACATGGTGACCGGGCTCTACAGCGCCTCGGCCGATTCGATCCCGATCCTGTGCATCACCGGGCAAGCCCCCCGCGCCCGTCTGCACAAGGAAGACTTCCAGGCTGTGGATATCACCAGCATCGTCAAACCCGTGACCAAGTGGGCAACCACCGTGCTGGAGCCCGGCCAGGTGCCGTATGCCTTCCAGAAGGCGTTCTTTGAGATGCGCTCCGGCCGTCCGGGCCCGGTGCTGATCGACCTGCCGTTCGACGTGCAGATGGCCGAGATCGAATTCGACATCGACGCCTACCAGCCACTGCCCCTGGCCAAACCCGCGGCCAACCGCGTGCAGATCGAGAAAGCCCTGGCGATGCTCAATCAGGCTGAGCGTCCGTTGCTGGTGGCCGGTGGCGGCATCATCAACGCCGATGCCAGCGAACTGCTGGTGGAGTTCGCCGAACTGACCGGCATTCCCGTCATCCCTACCTTGATGGGCTGGGGCACCATCCCCGACGATCACCCACTGATGGTCGGCATGGTCGGCCTGCAAACCTCCCATCGCTACGGCAACGCCACCTTGCTCAAGTCGGACGTGGTGCTGGGCGTCGGCAACCGCTGGGCCAACCGTCATACCGGTTCGGTGGACGTCTACACCGAAGGCCGCACGTTCATTCACGTGGACATCGAGCCGACCCAGATCGGCCGCGTCTTCACGCCCGACCTGGGTATCGTCTCCGATGCCGCCTCGGCCCTGACGGTGTTCATCGAAGTGGCCCGTGAATGGCAAGCCGCCGGCAAGCTGAAAAACCGCGACGCCTGGTTGCAAGACTGCCAGCAACGCAAGGCCAGCCTGCAACGCAAGACGCATTTCGACAATGTGCCGGTCAAGCCACAGCGCGTGTACGAAGAAATGAACCAGGTGTTCGGCAAGGACACCTGCTACGTCAGCACCATTGGCCTGTCGCAGATCGCCGGGGCGCAGTTCCTCCACGTCTACAAGCCACGCCACTGGATCAACTGCGGCCAGGCCGGGCCGTTGGGCTGGACCATTCCGGCCGCGCTGGGGGTGGTCAAGGCCGATCCGAGCCGCAAGGTCGTGGCGCTGTCGGGCGACTATGACTTCCAGTTCATGATCGAAGAGCTGGCGGTGGGTGCGCAGTTCAAACTGCCCTACATCCATGTCGTGGTGAACAACTCCTACCTGGGCTTGATTCGCCAGGCCCAGCGCGGGTTCGACATGGACTACTGCGTGCAGCTGTCCTTCGACAACCTCAACGCCCCGGAACTCAACGGTTATGGCGTGGATCACGTTGCCGTGGCCGAAGGCCTGGGATGCAAGGCCCTGCGGGTGTTCGAACCGTCCGGCATCCAGCCGGCCCTGCGCCAGGCCCAGGCGATGATCGAGGAATTCAAGGTGCCGGTGATCGTCGAGATCATCCTGGAGCGGGTGACCAATATTTCCATGGGCACCGAGATCAACGCCGTCAATGAATTTGAAGATCTGGCGCTTGTGGGCAACGATGCACCGACTGCCATTTCGCTACTCGACTGACCTGTGGGAGCGGGCTTGCTCGCGAAGACGGCTTCAGATCCAACAAAGATGTCGGCTGATACACCGCTTTGGCGAGCAAGCCCGCTCCCACAGAGGGGTTTGCCAAATACTTACAGGAGACCACCATGCCGCGTTTCGCCGCCAACCTGTCCATGCTGTTCACCGAGCAGGATTTTCTCGCCCGTTTCGAAGCCGCCGCCAAGGCCGGTTTCAGTGGTGTCGAATACCTGTTTCCTTATGACTACAGCTCCGCCGAACTCAAGGCCTTGCTCGACGCCAACGGCCTGACCCAGGTGCTGTTCAACCTGCCGGCCGGTGACTGGGCCAAGGGCGAGCGCGGCATTGCCTGCCTGCCGGACCGGGTCGAGGAGTTCCGCGCCGGTGTCGACCTGGCCATCGCCTACGCCCAGGTGCTGGGCAACACCCAGGTCAACTGCCTGGCCGGGATTCGCCCGCAGAACTGCAGTGAAACCCTGGTGGAGAAAACCTTCGTCGCCAACCTGAAATACGCCGCCGAGAAGCTGCAGGCCAACGGCATCAAGCTGGTAATGGAAGCCATCAACACCCGTGACATTCCCGGCTTCTACCTGAACAACACCGCCCAGACCCTGTCGATCCGCGAGCAGGTGGGCAGCGCCAACCTGTTTCTGCAGTACGACATCTACCACATGCAAATCATGGAAGGTGACCTGGCCCGGACCCTGCAATCGCACCTGGGCGAGATCAACCACGTGCAACTGGCGGACAACCCAGGCCGCAACGAGCCGGGCACGGGCGAGATCAACTATCGCTTCCTGTTCGAACACCTTGACCGCATTGGCTACACGGGTTGGGTCGGCTGCGAATACAAGCCGCTGACCACCACCGAAGCGGGTCTGGGCTGGCTGAAAACCTTGTGGGAGCGAGCCTGCTCGCGATAGCGGAAGTCCAGCCAGCATCTTTGTTGAATGTAGAGCCGCCATCGCGAGCAGGCTCGCTCCCACAAAAAAACGTCTCCCATTTGCTTGAAGCAATACAAAAACAAGAGGATTTCCCCATGGCTAAAATCGGATTCATCGGCACCGGCATCATGGGCCACCCCATGGCACTGAACCTGCAAAAGGCCGGTCACAGTCTGTTCCTGTCCCAACACCATGACCCGGCCCCGACCGACTTGCTGGCGGGTGGTGCGGTGGCGCTGGCCAACCCGAAGGAAGTGGCCCAGGAAGCCGAGTTCATCATCGTCATGGTCCCGGACACGCCGCAGGTCGACGACGTGCTGTTCCGCGCCGACGGCGTGGCGGCGGGTGTGGGCGCGGGCAAGGTGGTGATCGACATGAGTTCGATCTCCCCCACCGCCACCAAGGTGTTCGCGGCGAAGATCAATGAAAAAGGCGCGCAGTACCTCGATGCACCGGTGTCCGGCGGAGAAGTCGGCGCCAAGGCCGCGACGCTGAGCATCATGGTCGGTGGCGACAGCGCCGCCTTCGAGCGTGCCCTGCCGCTGTTCCAGGCCATGGGCAAGAACATCACCCTGGTGGGCGGCAACGGCGATGGCCAGACCGCCAAAGTGGCGAACCAGATCATCGTTGCCTTGAACATCCAGGCGGTAGCCGAAGCGTTGTTGTTCGCCTCGAAAAACGGTGCCGACCCGGCCAAGGTCCGTGAAGCGCTGATGGGCGGTTTCGCTTCGTCGAAGATCCTCGAAGTGCACGGCGAACGCATGATCAAGGGCACCTTCGACCCGGGCTTCCGCATCAGCCTGCACCAGAAGGACCTGAACCTGGCCCTGCAAGGCGCCAGGGAACTGAACATCAACCTGCCCAACACCGCCAACGCCCAACAAGTGTTCAGCACCTGCGCGGCCATCGGCGGCAGCCACTGGGATCACTCGGCGCTGATCAAGGGGTTGGAGCACATGGCCAATTTCTCCATCCGCGACAACTGACACACCAAAACCCCCTTGTGGGAGCGAGCTTGCTCGCGAAAGTGATCGATCTGCCAATGAAGTATTGACTGACACACCGCCTTCGCGAGCAAGCCCGCTCCCACAGGGGTCTGCGTTGCCCTTCAAATAACAAGAATCCCGGGAGCCCGCCATGTCGGTCGATCCGCAACAACTGCTGCGCGAGCTGTTTGCCACAGCCATTGACGCGGCCCATCCGCAACACGTCCTTGAACGCTACCTGCCCAGCGACCGCAGCGGCCGAGTGATCGTCATCGGTGCCGGCAAGGCCGCGGCGGCCATGGCGCAAGTGGTCGAGCGCTGCTGGCAGGGCGAAGTCTCTGGCCTGGTGGTGACCCGCTACGGCCATGGCGCGCCCTGTCAGAAAATCGAAGTAGTGGAAGCCGCCCACCCGGTGCCTGATGCCGCCGGCCTGGCCGTGGCCCAGCGGGTGCTGGAAATGGTCAGCAACCTCAGCGAAGACGACCGGGTGATCTTCCTGCTGTCCGGCGGCGGTTCTGCCCTGCTCGCCTTGCCCGCCGAAGGCATCACCCTGGCCGACAAGCAATCGATCAACAAAGCCCTGCTCAAATCCGGCGCGACCATCGGCGAGATGAATTGCGTGCGCAAGCACCTCTCGGCGATCAAGGGCGGGCGCTTGGGCAAGGCCTGCTGGCCGGCGACGGTGTACACCTATGCGATCTCCGATGTGCCCGGGGATCTTGCCACGGTCATTGCCTCCGGCCCTACCGTGGCCGACCCCAGCACGTCGGCCAAAGCCCTGGCGATTCTCCAGCGCTACCAGATCGAGGTGCCAGCCTCGGTGCGCAACTGGTTGCACAGCCCGGCATCGGAAACCGTCAAGCCCGGCGACCCGAGCCTGGCCCGCAACCACTTCCAATTGATCGCCCGCCCCCAGCAGTCATTGGAGGCCGCGGCAGTGAAGGCGCGCCAGGCCGGTTTCAGCCCGTTGATCCTCGGCGACCTGGAAGGCGAATCCCGGGAGGTGGCGAAAGTCCACGCTGGCATCGCCCGGCAAATCGCCCTGCACGGCCAGCCACTGGCGGCGCCGTGCGTGATCCTCTCCGGCGGCGAAACCACCGTCACCGTGCGCGGCGACGGTCGTGGCGGGCGCAATGCAGAATTCCTGCTGAGCCTGACCGACAGCCTCAAGGGTCATCCCGGCATCTACGCGCTGGCCGGCGACACCGACGGCATCGACGGTTCCGAAGACAACGCCGGTGCCCTCATGACCCCGGACAGCTATCGCCGCGCCGCCGCGCTGGGCCTGTGCGCCAGCGACGAGTTGGACAACAACAATGGCTACGGCTACTTCGCCGCCCTGGATGCGCTGATCGTCACCGAACCGACCCGCACCAACGTCAATGACTTTCGCGCCATCCTGATCCTCGAGAACCCCGAACATGACGCCTGATAAAAAGGTCAAGATCCTCGCGACCCTCGGCCCCGCCACCCGCGGCATCGATGACATCCGCGCGCTGGTACAGGCCGGCGTGAACATCTTCCGCCTGAACTTCAGCCACGGCGAGCATGCCGACCACGCCCAGCGCTACCAGTGGATTCGCGAGGTCGAGCAGCAGCTCAATTACCCGCTGGGCATCCTGATGGACCTGCAAGGTCCGAAGCTGCGGGTCGGCCGGTTCGCCGACGGCAAGGTCCTGCTGCAACGGGGCCAGGCCCTGCGTCTGGACCTGGACCCGACGCCCGGCGATCAACGCCGGGTCAACCTGCCCCACCCGGAAATCATCGCGGCCCTGGCGCCCGGCATGGACCTGCTGCTGGACGACGGCAAGTTGCGCCTGCGTGTGACCGCCAGGCACAGCGACGCCATCGACACCGAGGTGCTCAACGGCGGCGAGCTGTCGGACCGCAAAGGCGTGAACGTGCCCCAGGCCGTGCTCGACTTGAGCCCGTTGACGGCCAAGGACCGGCGCGACTTGAGTTTCGGCCTGGAGCTGGGCGTGGACTGGGTGGCATTGTCGTTCGTCCAACGCCCCGAGGACATCCGCGAGGCCCGGGCGCTGATCGGCGACAAGGCGTTCCTGATGGCGAAAATCGAGAAACCGTCGGCGGTGGCCCAACTGCGGGAAATCGCCGAGTTGAGTGACGCGATCATGGTTGCTCGCGGTGACCTGGGTGTCGAAGTCCCGGCCGAGAGCGTGCCGCAGATTCAGAAGAACATCATCGGCACCTGCCGCGCCCTCGGCAAACCGGTGGTGGTGGCGACCCAGATGCTCGAGTCGATGCGCTTCTCCCCGGCGCCCACCCGCGCCGAAGTCACCGACGTGGCCAACGCCGTGGCCGAAGGAGCCGATGCGGTGATGCTGTCGGCGGAAACCGCTTCCGGGGATTACCCCCTCGAAGCCGTGCAGATGATGAGCAAGATCATCCGCCAAGTGGAAAACGGCCCCGACTACCAGGCGCAACTGGATGTCAGCCGGCCAAAAGCCGAGGCCACGGTGTCGGATGCGATCAGTTGCGCGATCCGTCGCATCAGCAACGTGCTGCCAGTGGCGGTGCTGGTGAACTACAGCGAATCGGGCAGCTCCAGTCTACGGGCGGCGCGGGAACGGCCGACGGTGCCGATCCTCAACCTCACACCGAACCTGCAGGCCGCTCGCCGCCTGACGGTGGCCTGGGGCGTGCACTCGGTGGTCAACGATCGGTTGAAGCAGGTGGATGAAGTCTGTTCCACCGCCCTGGAAATCGCCCAGGCCCAAGGCATGGCCCAGCGCGGCGATACCTTGCTGATCACCGCGGGCGTGCCGTTCGGGCAGCCGGGGTCGACCAATTCGTTGCGCATTGAGACGCTGATCTAATTTTCTGTGACCAGAGTTGTTTCTGTAGGAGCTGGCGAAGCCTGCGATCTTTTGATCTTGATCGTTCGCTCTCGACTCAATGGGTAGGGGGAAGATCGCAGCCTCGTTGCACTCGACAGCTCCTACACCGCTCCTACACAGCTCCTACGGGGCTATCTCTGGCCACAGTGCTCTCTTACCTCTGACCCATCATGCCCAACCATTCTTCCACCACCCACTGCCCCGACTGGGCCACCGCCCTGCTCAACGGCTTCAGCCAGATCTTCCTCCAGCGCCATCCGTTGTGCGGCCTGCTGTGCCTGCTGGCGATCCTGCTCACTGCGCCCGCCCTGTTCGGCGGTGCGTTGCTGGGCGGGGTGGCCGGGTTGCTCACGGCCCAGCGACGCGGTTACACCAAGGCCGACCGGCAAGCCGGGCTGTTCAGCTACAACGGCATCCTGCTGGGCTTGTTGCTGAGCCTCGCGTTGCCCTGGTCCGTCCTGTTGCCACCGTTGATCATCGCCGCAGGCGGTCTCAGCGCGATGCTGACCCAGCAATGGCTCAAGCGCAGCCGAGGCCCTCGATGCCTGCCCGCCTACACCGCGCCTTTTGTAGGGTTGGCTTGGCTGCTGATGAGTTTCACCCTGCCGCCGCCCCCAACCACCACGATTGAAATGACGATACCCAACCTGCTGACCGCGCATTTGAGCGGGCTGGGCCAGGTCATGTTTCTCGGCCATCCGGCGGCCGGTGCGCTGATCGCGGCGGGCCTGCTGCTGTCCGACCGTCGCGCTGCCGGTTGGGCATTGTTCGGTTCCGCCGCCGGCCTGGCCTTCGCCTTGTCGCAACATGAAAACGTAACCGCTCTTTGCGGCCTTGGCGGTTACAACCCAGTGTTGGTGGCCCTGGCCCTCAGCCAACAACGCCGCCAACCCTGGCTGCCACTGGCGGGCATTCTCCTGGCGGTCATGCTTGCCCCTGGTTTTATCGCCCTCGGCCTGCCTCCCCTGACGGCACCGTTCATCCTCGCGTGTTGGCTGATCCAGGCCAGCGGCCGGGCGTGGCGCCAGGCCAGCCTCGACAGCGCGCCTTGCGCTCTGCAGGGCAATCGCCCTAGGCTTCGCTGATTCCGGTTCAGGCGACGATTATGCAAAGCAGCAACAATTGGCGCGAACGCCTCTACGTGATCATTTTCCAGACCGACACCGTCGCCGGCCGGCGCTTCGACAGCACCTTGCTGTTGATCATCCTCGCCAGCCTGGTGATCGTGATGCTCGACAGCATCGACAGCGTGCACAAAAACTACGCGGCCCTGCTGGCCGCTATCGAGTGGGGCTTCACCTTCATCTTCATCGTCGAGTACGGCCTGCGCCTGTACTGCTCGCCCAAGCCGCTGCGCTATGCCTTCAGTTTCTACGGGCTGGTGGACCTGCTGGCGATCGTGCCAGGGATCCTGGCGCTGTACTACAGCGATGCCCAATACCTATTGATCATTCGGATCATCCGCATGCTGCGGATTTTCCGTGTGCTCAAGCTCAGCCCTTACCTCAAGCAGGCCAACTACTTGATGGCGGCGCTGCGGGGGAGCAAGCAGAAAATCATCGTGTTCCTGGTCAGCGTCTCGACCCTGGTAACGGTATTCGGCACGCTGATGTACGTCATCGAAGGCCCTGGGAATGGCTTTACCAGCATCCCCAAAGGCATCTATTGGGCTATCGTGACACTGACCACGGTGGGCTTCGGCGACATCGTGCCCAAGACGCCACTGGGCCAGGTGGTGTCATCCCTGGTGATGATCACCGGTTACTCGATCATCGCCGTGCCAACGGGTATTTTCACGGCTGAACTGGCCACGGCCATGCGCGGCGACCAGCTCCAGCACGATTGCCCGGTGTGCAGCAAAAACAACCACGAACACGGTGCCGCTTTCTGCTCCCGTTGTGGCAATGCGTTGTTTAAGAAATTGGAATAAGCAAAGCACTTTTTGATGCTTGAAGGTCTATAGGCTTGCAGCTAGTGTGCTGGCTAATTGCCCGGAACCCCCGTTGATAAAAAGGAATTCGCAGTGAAGAACTTCTTTGGCGCCTCTCTTCTCGCCGTCGGCCTGACCTTTGGCAGCCTGGCCCACGCCGCCCCGACCCTGCTCAACGTTTCCTACGACGTGATGCGCGATTTCTACAAGGACTACAACACCGCCTTCCAGAAACACTGGCAGGCCGAGCACAACGAAAACATCACCGTGCAGATGTCGTTCGGCGGCTCCAGCAAGCAGGCGCGTTCGGTGATCGACGGGCTGCCGGCGGATGTCATCACCATGAACATGGCCACCGACATCAACGCCCTGGCGGACAACGGCAAACTGGTGCCCGAGAACTGGGTCACCCGCTTGCCGAACAACAGCGCGCCGTTCACCTCGGCCACGGTGTTCATCGTGCGCAAAGGCAACCCGAAAACCTTGAAAGACTGGCCCGACCTGCTCAAGGACGGTGTGCAGGTGATCGTGCCCAACCCGAAAACCTCCGGCAACGGTCGCTACACCTACCTCTCGGCCTGGGGTTACGTGCTGAAAAATGGCGGTGACGAGAACAAGGCCAAGGCCTTCGTCGGCAAACTGTTCAAGCAGGCACCGGTACTGGACACCGGCGGTCGCGCCGCGACAACCACCTTCATGACCAATCAGATCGGCGACGTGCTGGTGACCTTTGAAAACGAAGCGGAGATGATCGCCCGCGAATTCGGCCGCGACCAGTTCGAAGTGATCTACCCGAGCGTGTCCGCCGAGGCCGAGCCACCGGTCAGCGTGGTCGACAAAGTCGTCGAGAAAAAAGGCTCCCGCGAAGCCGCCGAGGCCTACCTCAAGTACCTGTGGTCGCCCGAAGGCCAGGAAATCGCCGCTGCCAACTACCTGCGCCCACGGGACCCGGCGGTACTGGCCAAATACACCGACCGCTTCCCGAAAGTCGACTTCCTGTCCGTGGAAAAAACCTTCGGCGACTGGCGCACGGTGCAGAAGACTCACTTCAATGACGGTGGGGTTTTCGACCAGATCTACAGCGGGCAATAAGGTAGAACAAGCTGTACGCGAGCCTGTGGCAAGGGGATCTGTGGGAGCAAAGCTTGCTCGCGATGAAAACAGCACGGTGCCTCTGGAACCGAGGTGCCTGTATCGCGGGCAAGCCTTGCTCCCACACAGGCTGGCCCCGACCACCAAGCTTTGGTCCAGAGATCCCCTTGCCACAAAATCTTCCCAGCTTCCTTGTGCGCCCCATCATCAACTGCAAGCATGACTGATATCAATCGCAAGCCCTGTTCCAGGGCCCCCTAACGCTTTAGCCTCGCGCCATCTTTCCTGTTCACTGACGAGATTGCCATGAGTGCTCATTCCCCCACGCCCGGCAGCACCTTGACCCGCGGCATGGTCCTGCTCTTCGCCTTCTGCTGTGGCGCCATCGTCGCCAACATCTACTACGCCCAACCCATCATCGAACTGATCGCACCCGACGTCGGCCTGAGCAGCACCATGGCCAGCCTGATCGTCTCGCTGACCCAGATCGGTTATGCCCTGGGCCTGTTTTTCCTGGTGCCGTTGGGTGACTTGCTGGAAAACCGGCGGCTGATGATCATCACCACCGTGGTGGCGATCGCCAGTTTGTTAGGGGCAGCGTTCACCGATCAACCGAACGTATTCCTGCTGGTTTCGCTGTTGGTGGGGTTCAGCTCGGTGTCGGTGCAAGTCCTGATTCCGCTGGCTGCACACCTGGCGCCGGAGGAGACCCGGGGCCGGGTCGTGGGTGGGATCATGGGCGGCCTGCTGCTGGGGATCCTGCTGGCGCGGCCAGTCTCCAGCGTGGTGGCCGATCACTTCGGCTGGCGGGCCATGTTCATCATCGCCGCCGCGTTGATGGCCGCCATCAGCATCGTCCTGGCACTGACCGTGCCCAAGCGCCAGCCTGACCACAGTGCCTCTTATGGCCAACTGCTGGGCTCGCTCGGCACCCTGCTGCGCCAACAACCGCTGCTGCGGCAACGGGCGTTCTACCAGGCTTGCCTGTTCGCCACGTTCAGCCTGTTCTGGACCGCCGTGCCACTGGAACTGTCACGCAACCACGGCCTGTCCCAGACTGAAATCGCCTTGTTCGCCCTGGTCGGTGCCATTGGCGCCATCGCCGCCCCCATCGCCGGTCGCCTGGCGGATGCCGGCCATACCCGCAACGCCTCGTTGCTGGCGATGTTGTTCGCCAGCCTGAGTTTCCTGCCGGCGTTCATCCATCCGCTGTACAGCGTGATCGGCCTGGCAGTGACCGGCGTGGTCCTGGATTTTTGTGTGCAGATGAACATGGTCCTGGGCCAGCGCACCATCTATGCCCTCGATGCCAAGAGTCGCAGCCGGCTGAATGCGCTGTACATGACCAGCATCTTCGTCGGTGGCGCCTTCGGCTCATCGATTGCCAGTGCGGTGTACGAACACGGCGGCTGGTTGTGGGTGGTGATCGTCGGCAGTGCCTTCCCACTGTTGGCCTTGCTGCGCTTCTTGAGCACCTCGCGCAAGCCGTCCCTGGCCACGGCCTGAAGACCCCACGCCTAAAAAAGCCCGGTCGCCTTCAGCGCCCGGGCTTTTGGGTGGAGCGTGTCAAATCCGCACGTTGCCACGCGGTCCGGCAATCGCCCAGATGATCAGGCCCAGTACCGGCAACAGCAGGATCAGCAGCACCCAGAGGATTTTCATCCCGATTTGCGCGCCACTCTTGAGTACATTGATGATCGCCCAGATATCGAGCGCCAGGATGATCAGGCCGACCAGGCCGTTGAAAGTGGAACCCATGGTGTCGCTCCCAAATGGTGATGTGCACCCTTAGGATAGCGGGCGCCAGGCAAGGGTTCCGTTTTATTGCTTCAGACGTGGACCGCGACCTTGAGGGCTTCCAGGGCCGGCGCGGCGGTGATGCCGACTTCGGCACACAACTCCAGCACCCGCGGCACGTCGTTGCCGTACACCAGCACCATTTGCAATTCATCGTCGAGCAATTGGCTGAAGTTCATCAGCACGTAGCCGCCGTTTTCCTTGTTCAGGCTGCTCATCTGGATCTGGATGCGGTTCAGCGCGGTCAGGGCTTCGGTCTTCGCCAGTTGCTTGGGCTTGAGGTTGAACGCCACGCCGGGGCCGAACGAGGCGACGATCTGTTCGAACAGGTCCACGTAGGTGTCGGCCTGGAACAGCACGGTGTCCGGCAGGCTGCCCACCACTACCCACTCACCCAACGGGATGGGGAACGTGTCGTCGTAGTTGATATCGGGGTTGGCCGCCAGGAAAACCGTCGGATCGGCGTAGGCCTGGGCCGCTTCGTCAGCGATTTTCGCGATGTCCGCCTCGCCGAGGCAGCCAGAGCTGATTTTACCGATGAGTTCGATGAGGGCGGCTTTCATGGGGTGAATCCTGTGGCGAAGGGTGTTTTGAGGGCGGGCAGGATAGCGCATTCGCATGCAGATTAGGATTGGAGAAGGACCTGTGGTGAACGAGCATTTTGTGGGAGCAAGGCTTGCCCGCGATGAAAACAACGCGGTCTCTCTGGAACCGAGGTGCCTGTATCGCGAGCAAGCTTTGCTCCCACAGCCTTTCAGCCCAACAACTTTTCCAACTGCGCCGTGGTGTCCACCGCGCCCATGGTCTTGGCGGCATCGAGGGCCGAGACGCCGTTGGCATCCTTGGCTTTCGGGTCGGCGCCTTTGCCGATCAGGTAGTCGACGATTTCCACGCGGTTGAACATCGCCGCCATCATCAGCGCGGTACGGCCATCGAAAGAGGCGCCTTCCACTTGCGCGCCGCCATCCACCAACGCCGAAACCACTGCCAGGTCGCCCTTGAACGCCGCGCCGGCAATCGGGCTCTGGCCGTTGTCGTTGCGGATTTCCGGATCGGCCTTATGCTCCAGCAGCACTTTCACCGTTTCCACATGCCCGTGGTAAGCGGCCAGCATCAACAAGGTGTCGCCCTTGTGGTTACGCAGGTTGGGTGGCAGGCCCTTGCTCAGCAACGCGGCCATCATGGCCGCATCACCCTGGCGTGCGACGTTGAACACCTGCTCGGCAAACTCCGCAGCCTCTTCCGGGGTCATCTGGCGGCTTGTATCGGACATGGGAAACTCCACTCGGGTCTTCGCAAAGCGGCTAGTTTCCCGAGGGACCCGGGCGCTGTCATCCCTTTTTTCACTGTGCCCGTCATAGTCAGAATCAATAACGCAATTGTCCGCCCTGAATCCGAACGGCCAGCTGCCGATCCACCCGCACGTAAGTATCGGTGCCCGGCAGCCAGGCGAAGATCGGCTCATCCCCGGTGACGCATGGGTCGAACGCTTCGGCCTTGAGGCGAGTCTTCTGGTACTTGAAGGTGCCGGTGGTGTCCATTTTTACCTTGATACGCAGGAACAGCGGCACGGCATAGGCAGGCAGCTTGCCTTGCAAAAACTGCAACAACTCGCTGAAGTCCAGGGTCGCCAGGGATTCGGACGGAGTGATTGCCGCCATGCCGGCACGGCCATTGGTGCCATTGATCTCCACGCCATAAGCCACTGCCTCGGCCACCTGCGGATGTTGCAGCAGCACATTTTCGACTTCCGTGGTGGAGACGTTTTCGCCTTTCCAGCGATAGGTATCGCCGAGTCGATCAACGAACTGCCCATGCCCGAAACCAATGTTGCGCAACAGGTCTCCGGTATTGAAGTAACGATCACCCGGCGCAAAGACATCCCGGCAGATGGTTTTTTCGGTCAAGGCCTGATCGGTGTAGCCATCCAGCGGCGCCTTCTCGTCGATCCGCGCCAGCAACAGGCCCGGTTGGCCCCTGGGCACTTTTTGCATGCGACCTTGCAGGTTGCGCAACGGCAGGCCGCTGGCATGGTCGTACTGCACCAATTCCCAGCCCATCAGGGAAAACCCGACGGTGTTGTCGAAATTCAGGATATTGGTGAAACCGATATTGCCGTCGCTGGCCGCATACAGCTCACAGATGTGGTCGATGCCAAACCGGGTCTTGAAGGTCGACCAGGCACCGGGCCGCAGACCGTTGCCGATCATTTTCTTCACACCGTGGTGACGGTCATCGGCAGCGACAGGCTGGTCGATCAGGTAGCGGCACAACTCACCGACATACCCCAGCGTGGTCGCCCGATAACGGCGTACGTCGTTCCAGAACTGGCTGGCGCTGAACTTGCGCCGAATCGCGAAGCCCGATGCACCACAGATCGCTGCGCCCCAGCACACGCACAAGCCCGTGGCGTGGTACAGCGGCAACGTGCAATACACGACATCGTCGGGCTGCATGTCCAAGGCGATCAGGCCGAAGCTGGTGGACGTGCGCATCCAGCGACCATGGCGAAACACCCCAGCCTTGGGCAGCCCGGTGGTGCCCGAGGTGTAGAGATAAAAACACGGGTCGTTGCAGAACACCTGCTGGCTGCTCGCCGGGTTATCGCTTGGGTAATCTTCGCTGCCAGCCATCAAGTCGATGAAACCGGACGGGGCATCGGACGGGATATCGGCGCTGTCCTGATCCGCCAGCCACCAGGTCCTGCTGCTCGATAGAGTGGTTCGCTCTCGTATGTCGTTGAAGGCCGCGACCCGTTCATCCCCCACCACCACCGCGACCGGGTTGACCAGGGCCAGGCTGTGCACCAGCGCGTCGCCGGTTTGCGAGGTGTTGAGCATGGCACTGACCGCGCCAACCTTGGCCATCGCCAGCACGCTGATCAACAGCTGTGGCCGGTTCTCGATGAATATCGCCACGCAATCGCCCTTGCCGATGCCCTGGGCCAGCAGGTAATGGGCGATGCGATTGGCCTGCGCGTTGACCTGTGCATAACTCAACACCGTAGCGCCGCACAGCAGTGCCGGGCCCTGGGGATTGCGTTGCGTGGCCTGCTCGAAACACCAGCCCAGGCCGCAAGGCTGGGTCGGGTCCTGGACGTTGGCCAGCTTCATGCCTTTGACGATCCGGGGGACGGCTCTGGCAATGGCTGGCAGCTTGCGCAGCATCATGCCCCAGGTAATCGCGTCGCTGGGTGTACGACTCATGGTGATCTTCCCCGTTCGACCTCGTGGGTCTCGGTTCTTGTTATCGGGCAGGAGGTGATTTGGCTCGAAAGTACGCTGGCAATTGCGGCGCTGTACACGCGGTTTTTGCAATGTTTTGTATCCGCTGCCCGAGACAGGCGAAGCGTGAGCGCCGCAAAACGATTTGGTTCCAAAAATCATTGCCCGACCACGCAAAATGCAGGATGCACGATGGCGATTCATGCAAGATGCACGAAATCAAAAATACAGCAAAAACATAACTATCTGTTTTTAAAGGATTTTATATAAAGCCAAATGCTGGCACAGACAGTGCAACCTCTTCTCCACGGTTTGCCATACATGGAGCAGTCAACTATGAACATGATTCAAGAAAAGTTTGCGTCCCTGTTTTCCAACTACGAAGTGACCACCCAGCCCCGCCCGGATGGCGGCATTTTGCTGACCTTGCGTAATAGTGACGGCAAGCTGTTCAAACGCACGATTTCCTATGCTCAATTGCATGCGGGGGATCAGTTGTCCTGGGCGATCAGTGCGATTCGTCGTGACCTGGCTGAACAGGCTAGCGAGTTGCCACAGATCACCTTGTTGCAGAGCCAGCATCGGTTTGCTTTGCCGACTTACCATAGCGCGTGATTTTGCTGGAAAAACGCGGTGCTGCTTGCTAAAAAAAACGGCGCTTCTTTCAGAAATGGGAAGCGCCGTTTTTTTTTGCGCCTTCTTTTGGGGTGTGTATATCCGTTTCTTCGGTAACGGCTGCTGACGGTTCCGCTCTTACAGCGGCTCACTTTTGAGAAGCGCAAAAGTAAGCAAAACGCTCCTGCCCCACCACTCGGCACCTCGCCTAGGCTCGGTGTGCCCTCACTCCACAATGCCTGCGTTCGGCCAGCGTGGTTAACGGGGCGCCGAGATCAACGTCCACCGCGAGGCGGCCTAACAGCCGACCTGGCTCTCCCGGTCGTACACACGTTAGATCTGTGGGAGCAAAGCTTGCTCGCGATGGCGGTGGCTCAGTCACATGGATGTTGGGTTTGCTGGCCTCATCGCGAGCAAGCTTTGCTCCCACAGGGGATTTGGGTGTTCATGAGTCTTGTGTTCACTGCAGCCCCATTGTGGGAGCGAGCCTGCTCGCGATAGCGGTGGCTCAGCCACATAGATGCCGGCCTGAGCCCCCTGCTCTTGCTCTTGCTTTAGATCTTGATCTAGGGCGCCCCGTTAACCACGCTGGCCGAACGCAGGCATTGCGCAGTGGGCATCCCGGCATGGATGCCGGGATAGCCGCGCTGGGCCATGGATGGCCCTTCGCGGCGGGCCCACGGAGCAATGCCGGAGTGAGGGCATGCCGAGCCTAAGCGAGGCACCGAGTGGTGGGGCAAAAGCGTTTTGCTTACTTTTGCGCTTCTCAAAAGTGAGCCGCTGTAAGAGCGGAACCCTAAGCCGCCGTTACCGCAGCAACGGATATGTACTCGATCAACAAAATCCAGGCCACCTGTCAGGCCGCCATCGGGAGCGAGCATGCTCCCGATGGCGTCAGCACAACCACCGCTTCAACCTCTGGACAGCCGATAAACACGCTCATCCAACCGTTTCACACCCGCCTGCAAAAACTTCCAGCTCTCCCCCAGTACATCCTGCTCCTGCAACACCTCCAACTGCCAGACACCTCCCAGCAGCCGCTGCACCTCATCATCCCCGACGGAAAACGGCGGGCCAGGCATTTCATCCTGGTTGTAATCCAAGGTAATCAACAAGCCGACCCCATCGGGCAAGATCTTCTGCAGATGAGCCGCGTACCGTTCCCGCATCGGCACGGGCAACGCGATTAATGCAGCGCGGTCGTACAGAGCCGTGCAATCGGCCACATCCTGCGGGTCCAGGGCAAAGAAATCACCGCAGCGAATCTCGATATCACCGGCACGGAACACCCTGAAAGCGCCCTCTTCACTCACAACCGCCTCAAGCTGATGCTCAAGGAAAAAATCCGTGGCGGCTTTTTCCGACAATTCCACGCCCAACACCGAATAGCCCTGATGAGCAAGCCACAGCAGATCCAGGCTTTTGCCACACAACGGCACCAGCACCCGACTGCCCTGGGCCAAGCCCAATTGCGGCCAGAAACGTTGCAGGTAGGGGTTCACCTCTGGCAGGTGAAAACCAATCTGGTTCGATGACCAGCGCTTGTGCCAAAACTCGGGCTCCATGATTCGCTCCAAAAAAATCGATCAAAACGGGCTAAAACTTATATTAGATTTAGATCATTGACCTGACGGAAGATGACTCCATCTTAACGCTCAGGAGTCCCTTCATGCTGCCCAGCCTGTTTATCTCCCATGGCTCACCGATGCTCGCCCTGGAGCCCGGCGACAGTGGTCCGGCATTGGCTCGCCTGGCCGCTCAATTGCCCAAGCCCAAGGCCATCGTCATCGTGTCCGCCCACTGGGAAAGCAACGAACTGCTGGTCAGCGCCAATCCGCAGCCGCGCACCTGGCACGACTTCGGCGGCTTTCCACCAGCCCTGTATGAGGTGCAGTACCCCGCGCCTGGCGATCCTCAACTGGCCACGCAAGTCGCAGCCATGCTCAACACCGCGCATCTGCCGGCACGCCTCGACCCTCAACGGCCGTCCGACCATGGCGTCTGGGTGCCATTGTCTTTGATGTACCCCGAGGCCGACATCCCGGTGGTGCAGGTTTCCCTGCCCAGCCGCCAGGGACCGACGTTGCAGACACAGGTCGGCCAGGCCCTCGCGAGCCTGCGTCAGCAGGGCATCTTGCTGATCGGTTCCGGCAGCATCACCCATAACCTGCGCGACCTGGACTGGAACGCCGGCCCCAACAGCATTGAGCCCTGGGCCAAGGCCTTTCGCGATTGGATGGTTGAGACGCTGGCGGCCGACGACGAGGCCGCGCTGCATGATTACCGTCGCCAGGCGCCGAACGCCGTGCGCAGCCACCCCAGCGATGAGCACTTGCTGCCGCTGTATTTTGCCCGGGGTGCCGGGGGCAAGTTCAGCATTGCCCATGCGGGGTTCACGATGGGGACGCTGGGGATGGACATCTATCGGTTCGACTGACTGATGGACCGAGTCGCTTCAATCGCGAGCAAGCTCGCTCCCACATTGGATTTTCTGTGGGAGCGAGCTTGCTCGCGATTGGCCTCCACGCCACTATCCATGACAGAACACCAAACGACAGGCATAAAAAATCCCCGAACCAGTCGGGGATTTTTTATGTTCGATCAATCAGCCCAAGAGCCGATCAATCTTCGCGATAGCGACGCAGCTTGAGCTGCTTGCCAGCCACACGGGTATCTTTCAGCTTGGTCAGCAACTTCTCCAGACCATCTTCCGGCAGCTCTACCAGGCTGAAGCTATCACGCACCTGGATGCGGCCGATCGCTTCGCGGGCCAGGCCGCCTTCGTTGAGGATGGCACCCAGCAGGTTCTTGGCAGCGATGCCGTCACGGGCACCCAGCGCGGTACGGCAGCGAGCACGACCTTCGGCCAGCGGGATCGGAGCACGACGCTCGCGATCACCACGGTCCGGACGATCACCGGTGCGCTCAGGACGATCGCCACGCGGTGCGTTGTTCGGCACCAGGGGACGTTCCTTCTCGATTGCAGCCAGGTTCAGCGCTTGGCCATTGGTGGCCTTGCGCAGCAGTGCGGCGGCCAGGGCGCGTGGGGTGCAACCGATGTCGGCGGTCAGGCGATCAAGCAGATCACCGTGGGTCGATTCGGCGTCAGCCACCAGTGGCGACAGGCTGTTGGTCAGTTTCTTGATGCGAGCATCGAGAACGGCCTGGGCGTCCGGCAGGCGAACTTCAGCTACCTTCTGGCCAGTTACGCGCTCGATCACTTGCAGCATGCGACGCTCACGCGGGGTGACCAGCAGCAGCGCACGGCCTTCGCGACCGGCACGGCCAGTACGGCCGATACGGTGAACGTAGGATTCCGGATCGTACGGCATGTCCACGTTGAACACGTGGGTGATGCGCGGAACGTCCAGGCCACGGGCAGCAACGTCAGTCGCCACAACGATGTCCAGGCGGCCATCCTTGAGGGAGTCGATCACGCGCTCACGCTGGTTCTGGGCAATGTCACCGTTCAGCGCAGCGGCTTTGTAGCCTTTGGCTTCCAGGGCGCTGGCCAGGTCCAGGGTCGCTTGCTTGGTGCGCACGAACATGATCAGGGCGTCGAAGTCTTCCACTTCCAGCAAGCTGAGAACGGCAGACGTCTTCTGGTCAGCGTGAACCAACAGGTGAGCCTGTTCGATCGCGGTGACGGTCTGGGTCTTGGTCTGGATCTTCACGTGTTGCGGATCGCGCAGGTGGCGCTCGGCAATGGCACGGATCGATTGCGGCAGGGTGGCCGAGAACAATACAGTCTGGCGAGTCGCTGGCAGGGCCTTGAAGATGACTTCCAGGTCATCCATGAAACCCAGCTTGAGCATTTCGTCGGCTTCGTCGAGAACCAGGTGGTTCACGGTAGCCAGGACTTTTTCGTCACGACGCAGGTGATCGCACAGACGACCCGGAGTGGCGACAACGATCTGCGCGCCATTACGGATGGCTTTCAGTTGTGGGCCCATCGGGGCACCGCCGTAAACGGCCACAACGGTAACGCCAGGCATCTGCTTGGAATAGGTTTCGAAAGCGGTTGCTACTTGCAGCGCCAACTCACGAGTTGGCGCCAGGATCAGGGCTTGCGGTTCGCGCTTGGCAGGATCGATGCGATGCAGGATCGGCAGGGCGAACGCAGCGGTTTTACCCGTACCGGTTTGCGCCTGGCCAATCATGTCGTGGCCGGCCATGATGATCGGGATCGATTGCTGCTGAATCGCCGAAGGTTCTTCGTAGCCGGTCGCAGTGACGGCAGCAAGAATGTTCGGGTTGAGATTAAAAGCGGCGAAGCCGCCGGTTTCCTGGGTCATGGGTCTGCCTCTAAGTGCATCCGCAAAGACCCATGCTCCAAAGCTGCGCGTGCCGTGTTGAGACTCAAGAGTCGCCCTGGCTGCTTTGTCGGCGGGGATTTGCGAAAACGAATGAATGAAAAAGAACGTCGTGGAAGCATCCGTTGTGCGGACATGCAACCGAAGCTGACTTCGGGGAATTGCGCTACCTTGACGCGGCCCGGCTAAAGGCCGGCGCGCACTATACCGGAATTCGCCCAAAAAGGGAGCTTTTTTTATTGCCTGACCCCGTTATGGGGCTCGCTGTGACAAGGCCTTGGGGTTAACGGTACAACCGTTTGTTCTACAGAGGCCCAGCGTTGCGGGGATGGGTGCTAAAACGGTTCATCTTTACCTGTGGGAGCAAAGCTTGCTCGCGATGCAGACACCGCGATTTCCGCAAAGGTCTGAGTGGTGTTCATCGCGAGCAAGCTTTGCTCCCACAGGAGGTTGTCACACCTTGGACGGGGGTCAGGTTGCCGGGCGGATGGCCTTGATCAACGACTGCAACGAATAACCCAGCCTCGGCGCCAGCCCTTCAGCCCTGGCGACCAGTCCCTGCATGTCCAGCTCCTGATCCAGGTCCGCCGGCACGATCAGGATCACGTTGCCCTCCTTCACCGGCAGCTCCCAATAATGCCGGTGGTACAAGCCGCGCAACAGCGCCGCGCCCAATGGCTTGCCGTCATCCGTGGCCCACTGGTTGATCACCAGCCAGCCGCCCGGGTTGAGGCGTTTCTGGCAATTTTCCAGGAAGCCCCAGGCCAGGTGCCCGACGCCGGGACCGACATCGGTATAGAGGTCGACGAAAATCAGGTCCGCCGGCTCGGCGCTTTCAAGCAGTTCCAGTGCATCGCCGACGCGGATGTACAGGCGCGGATCGTCATCCAGCCCCAGGTATTCGATGGCCAGGCGCGGCACGTCGGGGCGCAATTCGATGGCCTCGACATCTTCCAACGGCAGGAACTTGAGGCAGGCCTGGGTCAACGTACCGGCGCCCAGCCCCAGGAACAGCGCACTTTCCGGCTGCTCGTGACACAACGCGCCGATGAGCATGGCGCGGGTATAGTCATATTCGAGCCAGCTCGGATCGGCTGTGAACACGCAACTCTGCTCGATGGCATCGCCAAACTCGAGAAACCGGTAATCGGCCACTTCGAATACGCGAATCATGCCGAACTCGTCGTGCACCTCGGCGAGCAAATGCTCGACGCGCTCCTCTGTCATTTCATCTCCTGATGGTGGCCGTGCCGGCTTGAGCCTGCGAATACGGGACAAAGGCGCGATTGTCCGCGAAGCGACCGGAGCAGGTCACGCACTAATTTGCTGATAACATGGCCGTCCGAGCGTAAATCACCTAGAGATCATGATGAGCCAACCCTGGAGCCCTGACAGCTGGCGCGCCCTGCCGATCCAGCAGCAACCCCGCTACCCCGACGCCGCGCACCTGTTGCAGGTGGAGCAGACCCTGGCCAGTTATCCGCCACTGGTGTTTGCCGGTGAAGCCCGGGAGTTGCGCCGTCAGTTCGCCGAGGTGACCCAGGGCCGGGCGTTCCTGCTGCAAGGCGGCGACTGCGCCGAAAGCTTTGCCGAGTTCTCGGCGGCCAAGATCCGCGACACCTTCAAGGTGCTCTTGCAGATGGCGATCGTCATGACCTTTGCCGCCGGCTGCCCGGTGGTCAAGGTCGGGCGCATGGCGGGGCAGTTCGCCAAGCCGCGCTCGGCCAACGACGAAACCATCGACGGCGTGACCCTGCCGGCCTACCGGGGCGATATCGTCAACGGTATCGGTTTCGACGAGAAAAGCCGCGTACCGGACCCGGAGCGGTTGCTGCAGTCCTACCACCAGTCCACCGCCACCTTGAACCTGCTGCGCGCCTTCGCCCAGGGCGGGTTCGCCGACCTGCACCAGGTGCACAAGTGGAACCTGGACTTCATCGCCAATTCGGCCCTGGCGGAAAAATACAGCCACCTGGCCGACCGCATCGACGAAACCCTGGCATTCATGCGCGCCTGCGGCATGGACAGCTCGCCGCAACTGCGCGAAACCAGCTTTTTCACTGCCCACGAAGCGTTGCTGCTCAACTACGAAGAAGCCTTCGTGCGCCGTGACAGCCTGACCAACGACTATTACGACTGCTCGGCCCACATGCTGTGGATCGGCGACCGCACCCGTCAGTTGGACGGCGCCCATGTCGAATTCCTGCGCGGGGTGAACAACCCGATCGGGGTCAAGGTCGGCCCGAGCATGGACCCGGACGATCTGATACGCCTGATCGACGTGCTCAACCCGCAGAACGACCCCGGCCGACTGAACCTGATCGCCCGGATGGGCGCTAACAAGGTCGGCGAACACTTGCCGCCGCTATTGCGCGCCGTGCAGCGTGAAGGCAAGCAAGTGCTGTGGAGCTCAGACCCGATGCATGGCAACACCATCAAGGCCAGCAGCGGCTACAAGACCCGCGACTTTGCGCAGATCCTCGGTGAGGTGAAGCAGTTCTTCCAGGTCCACGAAGCCGAAGGCACCTATGCCGGCGGGATTCACATCGAAATGACCGGGCAAAACGTCACCGAATGCATCGGCGGCGCACGCCCGATTACCGAGGACGGGCTGTCGGACCGCTACCACACCCACTGCGACCCGCGGATGAATGCCGATCAGTCGCTGGAATTGGCTTTCCTGATTGCTGAGACGTTGAAGCAGGTTCGGCGGTGAATCAGTAGATCCTTCTTCGCCGGTTCAATCGCCTCGCGAGCAGGCTCGCTCCCACAGGGATATGCGGTGACCACAGCTTTTGTGTCCACGGCAAATCAAATGTGGGAGCGAGCCTGCTCGCGATGAGGCCAGGTCAGTCACCACTTAATTGGGCCAACGCCACCGCCAACCGCCCCCCACTCACTCGCTGGCAATTGAGCTGCACCCGCTCCAGCCCCAGCCACCGGGCCATACGCCTCAGGTTCAGCGCCAGGGCCTGCATCCCCTCCTCGTCCAGCCCCGACGCATCCTCGTGCACGGCATGCACGGCCAACTGCCCCAAGGCCCGTTCTGCCCGCAGGTCCACCCGCGCGGCAATGCGTTCGTGGTGCAGGAACGGCAACACGTAATAGCCATACACCCGCTTGTGCACGGGGGTGTAGATCTCCAACCGGTAGCGAAAGTCGAACAACCGCTCGGTACGGCCGCGCTCCCAGACCAGCGAGTCGAACGGCGACAACAAGGCACTGGCGGCGACCTTGCGAGGAATTTTCGCCGCAGGTCGGCACCAGGCCGGTTGTTTCCAGCCTTGCACCTGGCAGCGCAGCAGTTCCCCGGCCTCCTCCAGCTCGGCCAGGCGCCCGCGACAGTCGGCCGGAGCGAGGCGAAAGTAGTCGCGCAGGTCTTTCTCGGTGGCAATGCCCAAGGCGTCGGCAGCATGCATCAGCAAGCCGCGTTGGGCATGGGCCTCGTCCGGCAACGGTTGCTGCAGGATCGCGGCCGGCAGTACCCGTTCCGGCAAGTCGTAGAGCCGCTCGAACCCGCGTCGCCCCGCCACCGTGACTTCGCCCGCGGCGAACAGCCACTCCAGCGCATGTTTCTCCGCGCTCCAGTCCCACCAAGGCCCGGCCTTTTCCTTGCGCGTAGACAAACTGCCCGCACCCAGGGCGCCCTGTTCCTGGACCGCGGCCAGGACGCGGCGGATGACATCCTGGCGTTCTTGGCCGAAACGCGCCAATTGCTGGTAGATCCCTTCGCCACCCGAAGCCCGATCCATGCGCCAGCGCATCAGCGGATACATCGACATCGGCAGCAGCGACGCTTCATGGCCCCAGTATTCGAACAGCGTGCGACGTCGGCCCTGGCTCCAGGCTGCTTGATCGAGCAAATCGCGATTGTAGTGACCGAGGCGGGAGAACAGCGGGAGGTAATGCGAGCGCACCAACGCATTGACTGAGTCGATCTGCAGGACGCCGAGGCGTTCGATCAGGCGGTTGAGGCGTGAGGGTTGCACCGAAGCTGGCGGTGAGCGCCCATCGAATCCTTGGGCGGCCAACGCCAGACGCCGGGCCTGTTTGAGGGTAAAGGACAGAGTCGCGGGCATGAAGATCTCCTTGTCTGCTCGCAACCTACCTCACCAGTAAGGGGTTTGTGTAGGAAAGGATGGCTCATTTGTGCATTGGGTCGTCCCAGAATGGCCGAACCACTTCCTGCTCCACGTCGGCACGACTCACACCGATGTCCTTGAGCGCCTCGTCGCTCATTCCGGCCAGCAGTTCACGCTCGTGGTGCAATTCGTACCAGCGGCTAAACTTGTGCAGCAGGGCGCTGACGGAAAAGCCGTGGGAGAGTTTGTCTATCAGTAGATAACCTTTTTGACCTTTCATCGTGATGTCCTCCGTTGGGGATGGATCAAGTCTCGCGCTAACGATAAGATCAATCCAACGAATGTTTCTTATGCAATACATCTCGGAGATTGATCAATTGTCGAGTTACCCGAGCATCGATACGGAAGTGCTGCGTACCTTTGTCGCCATCGCCGACCAGGGCGGGTTCACCCGGGCCGGGGAATTGGTCAATCGCACCCAGTCTGCCGTCAGCATGCAGATGAAGCGGCTGGAAGAAGACGTGTTGCAACGACGGCTGTTCGAGCGTGACGGGCGCCAGGTCAAGCTCACCGCCGAAGGCCAGGTGCTGCTGGGTTACGCGCGGCGGATCCTCAAGCTGCACAGCGAAGTGTTCAATACCCTGCGCGAACCGCACATGGTCGGCACGGTGCGCATCGGCACGCCGGACGATTACGTGATGCGCTTCCTGCCAGGCATCCTGCAGCGCTTCGCTCAGTTCTACCCGCTGATCGAAATTGAAGTGCACTGCGAATCGTCCAAGCAGTTGCTGTTGCGCCAGGACCTGGACCTGTCCATCGTCACCCGCAAACCGGGGGACGAAATCGGCCAGTTGCTGCGCAAGGAGCGCTTTGTCTGGGCCGAAGCCGCCTGCTTCAACGTCCACGAACAAACACCGCTGCCCCTGGCGATGTTCAACAGTGACTGTTTCTGCCGGCAATGGGCCTGCAATGCGCTGGATGCCATGGGCCGCGATTATCGCGTGGCGTACAACAGCTCGAGCCTGTCGGCGCTCATGGCGGTGGTGGGCGCCGGCCTGGCAATCACGGCGCAACTGGAAAGCCTGCTGACCCCGGACATGCGCGTGCTGGGCGAAGCTGAAGACCTGCCGGAACTGCCCGAGGCCAGCATCATGCTGATCCGTAACCTGCATAACCCCTCGCCGATCACCGAGTGCCTGGCCGAGCACATCATCGAAGGCTTCAAACTTTAAAGGCGAGCAGCACCGCGCACAGCACCAGGAAACCGCAGAACAGCCCGCGCAACAGCCGCTCCGGCAAGGCGTGGGCGACCTTCACCCCCCAACTGATGCTCAGCAGGCCACCGACGGCCAGCGGCAGGCCGATGCTCCAGTCCACCTCACGGTGAAACGCATAGGTGGCGAGGGTCACGCCGGTACTGGGCAAGGCCAGTGCCAGGGATAACCCTTGGGCGACCACCTGGCTGGTGCCAAAGATGCTGGTCAGGATCGGCGTCGCGACCACGGCCCCGCCAACACCGAACAAACCACCCATGGTCCCGGATGCCGCCCCCAACACGGCGAGCCATGGCCAGCCATAACGCATCTGCGCCGACGCCGGTGCGGTGGCGGCGAACATGCGGGCCAGGTTGTAGAGGGTCAGCGCGATCAGGAACGCGACGAAGCCGATCCGCATGCTGTTCGCGTCGATCCCCACGGCCCAGATCGAACCCAGCCAGGCAAAGCAGAAACCCATGGAAGCCAACGGCAGGACATGGCGCAATTCGATGCGATTGCGCTGGTGATAGCGCCACAACGCGAGCATCACGTTGGGTACCACCATGACCAGCGCCGTACCTTGGGCCAGTTGCTGGTCGAGGCCGAACCAGACGCCCAGCACCGGAATGGCAATCAAGCCGCCGCCGATCCCGAACAATCCCCCCAGGGTGCCCAACACGGCACCAAACACCAAAAACTGCACAAATTCGAACAAGACGATTCCCCTTTCATCAGGGTGCTTATCCTACGCAGTCGGCGCCAGCGGGGAAACGTAACATCTCTCATGACGTCAGAATTATCTGGCGCATTAAAGATTCGCCCGCTAGATTCGTATCGATCATTGATTGAAGGTTTTGCCATGAACACCCTGCGTGACACCCCCGAAGCTTGCGAAGCCCTGTTGCTCGACAACCAGGTCTGTTTCGCCTTGCACTCCACGTCGCTGCTGATGACCAAAGTCTATAAGCCGCTGCTACAGGCCTTGGGCCTGACGTATCCGCAATACCTGGCGATGATGGTGTTGTGGGAAAAGGACGGATTGACCGTCGGTGAAATCAGCACACGCTTGCTGACAGACCCCGGCTCGCTGACGCCACTGCTCAAGCGCCTGGAAGCCGAAGGCCTGTTGAGCCGCACCCGCAGCCGTGAAGACGAACGCGTGGTGATTGTCGAACTCACCGAACAGGGCCGCACCCTGCGCGAAAAAGCCCTCGACATCCCCCAATGCATCCTCGCCGCCAGCGGCCTGACCCTGGAGCAGTTGAAGAAGCTGCAACTTGACCTGCAGGCACTGCGCGGGCATTTACAGGACAGCCTCTGACCTCTCCTGTGGGAGCGGGCTTGCTCGCGAAGGCGCCGGCACATCCAATACCCCCACCAACTGATCCACCGCTATCGCGAGCAGGCTCGCTCCCACAGTGGTTCTGTGTCGGACATGAATTTTGTGTTCACAGGAGATCCAGTGTGGGAGCGAGCCTGCTCGCGATAGCGGCAGCCCTGTCTACCCTGCCCTCCTCAAAAAATTTTTACGCTCAATAACCGCTCTAGCTAAAGGCTTTCAGGCCTTTTCAGATTGCCGATTCCATCTCGCCTCGAAAATTTATCTTGCGCGCAAAATATTAGCGCTATACATTCGCTTCACACCTACTTAGCGCGCAAACATTTAGCGCAACAACACCAACCCAGAAGCGAGGCTCTCATCATGCAAACTCTCTACACCGCAATCGCAACCTCCACCGGCGGCCGTGATGGTCGTGCGATCTCCAGCGACAACATCCTCGACGTCAAACTCGCCACGCCCAAGGAACTCGGTGGTGCAGGCGGTGCGGCGACCAACCCTGAGCAACTGTTCGCCGCCGGCTACTCGGCCTGCTTCATCGGCGCACTGAAATTCGTGGCCAGCCAGAGCAAACGCAAGATCCCGGACGACGCCTCGATTACCGCCCATGTCGGCATCGGCCAGATCCCCGGCGGTTTCGGCCTCGACATCGACCTGCACATCAGCCTGCCAGGGCTGGACCAGGCCGACGCGCAAAGCCTGGTGGATGCGGCTCACCAAGTCTGCCCGTACTCCAACGCCACCCGCGGCAACGTTGATGTGCGCCTGCACGTCACCGTCTGACAACCGACCCTGGACCCAAACCTAAGGAGATGCACATGAACACGCCCAGCAAAGCCTTGACCGCCACCCTTCTCGCCCTCAGCGTCAGCAGTGCCTTCGCCGACGGCATCGTCGAACACAACACCCAGGCGTTTCTCGACGCGCTGAATGCCGGCACCGGCAAGCCCCTGGAGCAACTGTCGCCCAAGGACGCCCGCGCCGTATTGGTGGGCGCCCAAGCAGGGGTAAAACTGACCCTGCCCAAGGCCGACGTCAGCGAGAAAACCATCCAGGTCGATGGCCAGCCGATCAGCCTGACCATCGTTCGCCCAGCCGGGGTCAAGGGTGAGTTGCCGGTGTTCATGTTCTTCCACGGCGGTGGCTGGGTATTGGGCGACTTCCCAACCCACGAACGCCTGGTCCGGGATCTGGTGGCGGGCTCGGGCGCTGTCGCGGTGTTCGTCAACTACACGCCCTCACCCGAGGCGCATTACCCGGTGGCGATCAACCAGGCCTACGCCGCCACGAAATGGGTGGCCGAACACGGCAAGCAGATCAACGTCGACGGCAAGCGCCTGGCCGTGGTGGGCAACAGCGTCGGCGGCAACATGGCGGCGGTCGTGGCCTTGATGGCGAAGGACAAAGGCACGCCGGCGATCCGTTTCCAGGCGTTGCTGTGGCCGGTGACCGATGCCAGCTTCGAGACGGCGTCCTACAACCAGTTCGCCGAGGGGCACTTCCTCAGTAAAAACATGATGAAGTGGTTCTGGGACAACTACACCACCGATGCCGGGCAACGCAGCGAGATCTATGCCTCGCCGTTACGCGCCAGCACCGCACAACTCAAGGGCCTGCCGCCCGCGCTGGTACAAACCGCCGAGGCCGACGTCTTGCGTGATGAAGGTGAAGCCTATGCCCGCAAGCTGGACGCGGCCGGTGTACCCGTCACGGCCGTACGCTACAACGGCATGATCCACGACTATGGTTTGCTCAACGTGGTCAGCCAGGTGCCCGCGGTGCGTTCGGCAATGCTGCAGGCGTCGCAGGAGCTCAAGCAACACTTGAAGTGATTTGTGGTGAAACACTGTGGGAGCAAGGCTTGCCCGCGATGAGAACAGTGCGGTGTATCTGGAACCGAGGCGTCTGTATCGCGAGCAAGCTTTGCTCCCACAGGGCAGGGATAAATCCCCTCACCACAGATCCCATCCGGTCCCTCGGTCTGAACATGATCCGCAGGCATAAAAAAGCCCGACTCAATGGTCGGGCTTTTTCATACACAAGGCTTCGCTTATTTAGCGCGGCCTTTGTAGGAACCGCCTTCGCGGGTATCGATCTCGATCTTGTCACCGATTTCGATGAAGTCAGCAACTTGCAGCTCAGTACCGTTGCTCAGTTTGGCAGGCTTCATGACCTTGCCGGAAGTGTCGCCGCGAGCGGAACCTTCAGTGTAGTCAACGACACGCACGATAGTGGTCGGCAGTTCTACGGAAACCAGGCGCTCTTCGAAGAACACGGCTTCGCAGACGTCGGTCATGCCTTCTTCGATGAATGGCAGAACGCTTTCGATGTCTTCGGCGTTCAGCTCGTACATGGTGTAGTCAGTGGTGTCCATGAACGTGTAGGTGTCGCCGCTGATGAAGGACAGGGTCGCTTCTTTGCGGTCGAGGATCACGTCGTCCAGTTTGTCGTCGGCGCTGTAGACGATCTCGGTCTTGTAACCGGTCAGCAGGTTCTTCAGCTTGGTCTTCATGATCGCGCTGTTACGACCCGACTTGGTGAACTCAGCTTTCTGAACCAGCCAAGGATCGTTTTCGAGACGGATCACGGTCCCGGGTTTCAGTTCTTTACCAGTTTTCATTGCGAATATCCGAATTTGGATGGGATTTACAAAAATCTAGGCCGCGTATCATATCCAATTTACATAAAACTTCACCAGCGCTGCGGCAAGATCGGCTCGCGAGGCCTGTTCCAGACACCACGCCTGGGCATGTTCGGCCAGTTCCTGCGGCTGTTCACGGCTGGCTTTCCAATGTTCGGTCATGTCCTGGCCGGCATTCCAGGCCCGCCAAAGACCGCTGGTCGCTTTTTGCGCCGCCGGCGAAAGCCCCTGATTGTAGAGCCTGAGAAACGCCTCGAGTTTTTCCAGGTGGACGTCTTCTTCCTGCTGGTAGATATGCCAAAGCAACGGCCGGCCAGCCCATTGGGCGCGCACGAAAGAGTCTTCGCCACGCACGGCGTTGAAATCGCAGCACCATAGCAGTTGGTCGTACTGGTCCTGGCGAATGAACGGCAACACCTGCACCGTCAGTGCGCCGCGTCGATGTACCGCACCGACCGCCAGGTCATCGACCCCAAGCCAACGCTCGACATCACCCAGCACCCGCCCCTCGGGAACCAACACATGAAACGCCTGGGCATCGGCGGCCATTGCGTCAAACCAGCTCGCCAACCCGGCGTTCTCGTAGGCAAACAGCGAGATCAGGCAGGCCTGCGGCGCCCGTTCGACGCCCAATCCTTGCAGGAAAACGCGTTGTGCTTCGGCGTCCTGCTGAAATTGCCGACGGCGTTCCAGAAGACCCGCCTCACGCAGCAGGCCGCCGGTTCCCTCCTGGAAGCCCGGGAAAAAGAAATATTTCTGCACATGCTTGTATTTCACCGACGGCAAGCCGTGGCAACCGATCACCCAGTCCTCGGCGCTCAAATAATCGAGGTTCATCCACAGGGGTGTGGCCTGGCGCGCGGCCATCGCATCCATGTAGGCGCTCGGCAGCTGACAGGCAAACGCAGCGATCACCACGTCGGCGGCTTCGGTGGCCGCCCACTCCCCGGACCAGTGACGCACTTGCACGCCCTGCTGCCATTGCTCGGACAGGGTGATGTCGATTTCCGGGCACAGTCGTTCGAAGGCACGCAAGTCGTCGACCCATAGCCGCACCGCGCATCGATGCTCGGACACCAACTGCCGAGCCAGGCGCCACGTGACACCAATGTCGCCAAAGTTATCGACGACGGTGCAAAAAATATCCCAACGCACGGTCATTCCCGACTCCCTGTGGCAAAGGCCTGATTGTCCCGAATAAACCGATCACGCAGAAGAGCCGACGGCGATTAATCTTCATGCGACAATCATCGCCTGCCCATGACCCTGCCAGGAAGCAGCCATGCCCGACCACTCGACACCCTCGCGCCTCACGGCTTTGCAATTGACCTTCAGCATCGCCCTGGGCCTGTGGCTGGGGTTCCTCGCCATCGTGTTGACGGGCTGGCTGCTGTCCAGATTTCTGTTCAACGAACAACTGGCACCCGTGGCCGCCGCCGTCCATCAACTGGCGCAACCACCGGCGGTGCAACCACCCCCAGAGCCGCCCACACCGATGTTCGAGCAGTACCAGCAGAACTTGCAGAGGAACGAGCAGCGCCAAGCGCTCGATCAGGCCCGCAACAATCCGCGCAACCTGTCCAACCCCAAGTGCCAGTTCTGGCTGCAACAGGACCAGAATGCGCCCAGTGAAAAAAGCCGCGCCAACGTCCTGCAATTCTGCGAATGACCATGAACAAACAGACCGTCCACCAGCTGATTCTCGACAAGCTCAAGATTGATCTCGACATCGCCGAACGCGCCGCGCAGACCGCCTACGAAACCGCGACCCACGAAGAAAACATCGCCGAGAACAAGTACGACACCCTGGGCCTCGAGGCGTCCTACCTCGCCGCCGGACAAGCCAGGCGCGTGGAAGAAATCCGCCAGGCCCTCACCCTCTGCCAGAACCTGACGCTAAGGCCTTACGACGAACAGCGCGGTATTCAGGTCGGCACCTTGATCGGGCTGGAAGATGAGGACGGTCGCCAGCAATGGCTCTTCCTGGGGCCGGATGCGGCGGGCTTGAAGGTCTCGCTGGTGGGCCAGCCGATCACCGTCATCACCCCTCGCTCACCGCTGGGCCGCGGCCTTCTGGGCAAGTTCGAAGGGGATGAAGTAGAGATCGTGGTAGCGGGCGCCCGGCAACAGTTCGCTGTCACCGAGGCGATCTAGAAGGGTCTTAGTGCACCGGTAGTTCGACGCCGTCGAACAACTCTTCGAGTTCTTGCTTGTTGTGGCACTGAATGGCCTTGGCCATGACTTCCCGGGTCAGGTGCGGTGCAAATTTCTCGATGAAATCGCACATGAAACCCCGCAGGAACGTGCCACGACGGAAGCCGATCTTGGTCACGCTGGATTCGAACAACTCGCTGGCATCCAGCACCACCAGGTCACCGTCGAGCTTGGTATCGACGGCCATCTTCGCGACGATGCCCACGCCCAACCCCAGGCGAACGTAAGTCTTGATCACGTCGGCGTCGGCGGCGGTGAACACCACTTTCGGCGTCAGGCCACGATGGCTGAAGGCTTCGTCGAGCTTGGAACGACCGGTGAAACCGAAGACGTAGGTCACGATCGGGTATTCGGCCAGGGCTTCGAGGGTCAGCTTCGGCAGCTTGGTCAACGGATGGCCCTGGGGCACGACCACGCAGCGGTTCCAGCGATAGCACGGCATCATCACCAGGTCCCCGAACAACTCCAGGGCCTCGGTGGCGATGGCGAAATCCACTGTGCCATCGGCGGCCATCTCGGCGATCTGCATCGGCGAACCCTGGTGCATGTGCAGCGCCACGTCGGGGTATTGCTTGATGAAATTGCTGATCACCGGCGGCAGCGCGTAGCGGGCCTGGGTGTGGGTGGTGGCGATCGACAGGGTGCCTTTTTTCTCGTTGGAGAATTCCTGGGCGATCTGCTTGATGCTTTCGACCTTGCGCAGAATCTCGCCAGCCGTAGTGATGATGCGCTCACCAGCCGGAGTCACGCGGGTCAGGTGTTTGCCACTGCGGGCGAAGACTTCGACGCCCAGTTCATCTTCCAACAGGCGGATCTGCTTGCTGATGCCGGGTTGCGATGTGTAGAGGCTTTGGGCAGTAGCGGAAACGTTGAGGTCGTGGTGCGCCACTTCCCAGATGTAGCGCAGTTGTTGAAGCTTCATATGTATCCCTCAAAGCAGTTGGACGCCACGGGCATCAGCGACGGTATATAACTATATGAAAGGTTTCGACAATAAATCTAGAACTTTTTATAAAAAGCCATCGTTTCGCCTCAGGCCTCTCCCTGGCGTCGGCGCTGTACCAGCGGTACCAGGTAGACCGGTACCCGGGATAACTGCAATACCCGTGCAGCGGTTCGGCCCAAGGGGGTTTCACCGCTTGCCCCTTGGCAATGACTGCCTACGATCAGCAAGTCGACGGAGAGTTTCGCAGCCTGCTCCAGGATGACTTGGGAAGGATCGCCCTGGTACACCCTGACCGACTTGATCAGTTTCAAGTCCTGCTGCCCTTCCCCCAACTCCTCGCGAAAACTGTCGAGCACCCGCTGTTCGATATTGGCCATCACCGTATTCAGACCCTGGCGGTGGAATTCGTTCAGCGCCTGCTCGTCAAGATAGCTTTGCAACACCGACTCGGCGAACAACCCCATCGGTTCTACCGCATGCACCACATACAACTCGGCTTCAAACGTCCGTGCTAACGCCAAGGCATGCTGCATCACATAAGGGGCATAGAGGCCCAGGTCTGTGGCGTACAGCATCGAACGAATCATGTGACCTCCTCGCGTGCCAAAATGGCGGAGATTGATTCAGCTTAGCAGCGCCTCGGGGACTGCGACGTGCGGCTTGACGTCCCGGACCAAGGGCAGTCAGGGCTTCATTTCATTACTGATACCGTGGGGCACGTGGCCGGTGGCAACCACCTCACGAGCCAGTTCGCAGTGGCCGGTCTGGTCATCGAAAAAAACATCGGCGGCGAAGGCTTCGAGGAAAGCCGATTTGGTCAGGCCGCCCAGGAACAGCGACTCGTCCAGGCGAATATCCCACTCACGCAAGGTCCGGATAACCCGCTCGTGAGCCGGTGCCGAACGGGCCGTCACCAGCGCCGTACGAATGGGGCAGGCGTCCTCGGGAAACTCGCGCTGCAGTGCATTGAGCGCCGCCAGGAAGCCCTTGAACGGCCCGCCTCGCAGCGGCTCGCGGGCGGCCTGTCGTTCGCTGGCCTGGAAAGCTTCCAACCCATCGGCCTGATAGACGCGCTCCGATTCATCGGAAAACAGCACGGCGTCGCCATCGAAGGCAATGCGCAGTTCCTCGCTGGCCGCGCGACTGGCACCACCCGACAGGATGGTCGCGGCGGCAAATCCGGCGTCCAGGGCGCTGCGCACGTCTTCAGCGTGGGTGGACAGAAAGAGATCGCAACCGAATGCCTTGAGGTAAGGGTAAGGACTGCGGCCACCAACGAAGGCAGCGCGGGAAATCGCCAGCCCATAATGATGAATCGAGTTGAACACTCGAAGGCCGGTGTCGGCGCTGTTGCGCGAAACGAGAATTACCTCGACCCGGGCACGCCCCAGGTGCTCGTTGAGGTTCAGCAGCTTTTGTACGAGGGCGAAGGCATCACCGGGTGCCAGGACTTCGTCTTCATGCTCGATCTGGTATTGCCGATAGGCTTCGACGCCACTCGACAAGTACACCTTGTGGCTTTCCCGCAGGTCGAACAGCGCCCGCGACGAAATCGCCAGCACCAGTTTGTCGTCGATGTTGTTTGCCATGCCGCTCCCCTTTCGCCCGCTCAGCGGTTATATCGGTCCACGAACGCCAACGCCTGGTACAAGGCTTCGATTTTCGGCAGCTCACACCCTGCCGCTTTCGCTGCCGCCAACGGCCGGCCGTAGATCGCGTCCAGCTCCAGCGCACGCTTGTGGGAATAATCGTGGTACATGCTCGGCCAGTAGTCGGGCATCTTCTCGGTCATCGTGAACAGATACTCGGCATAACCCGGCGCGATGTGATGCCCGCAGGCTTGCGCACCGCGGACCACCTCCCCCATCAGTGCCTGGATCAATTCGCGGCTATGGTCGTTGGCCATCAACGGCGTGGTACTGGCGCCCAACAGAACCGAAAGACCGTTGTATGGCACATTCCACACCAGCTTCTGCCAGCGGGCCTGTTGCAGGCCCGGCATGGCCTGGGCGTCGATACCGGCGCTGCGGAACAACGTCGCCGCCTCTTCGACGATCACCATGCGTTGTGCCTGATCGGCGCAAGGACCGCTGTGATAGCCGACGTTGACCGCACCAAGGGCCTGGTGGGTGACGACACCAGGGCCGACGCGATGCACGCAGATCAGGCACAGGCCACCCAACAGGTGCAACGAGTCGGGCAACAAAGGTCGAAGATCGTCTTCGACATCCAGGCCGTTCTGCAGCAACAGGACTTTTGCACCATCAGCGGCAGCCTGGGTAATGGCCGGGGCAAGCTCGGCATTGCTGGTGGTCTTGGCGCCGACCAGCAGCCAGTCGCAGGGCGGCATGTCGGCTGCCGAGCGATACGCCTGGACGGGGTTGAGGGCCAGCGCACCGTGAACCGCGCTGTCGATCCGCAAACCGGCTTCGGCCACGGCAGCAAATTCGCTGCGCAGTAAAAAGTGCACGTCAAAACCGGCACGCGCCAGCATCACGCCGTAGAACCCACCGATCGCCCCGGTGCCGATCATCCCGATCCGCGGTTTCACGCCTGCCTGCATCGTTGCAACTCTCCAGGTAAAAGTCCCTGCACACTATCAGCGCGAGCGGCATGGCATGCAATCTTCATTACATCTGCTCACGAATCTGTTGCAGAGCCATCTCCAAGGCCTTTTCCCCAGCCTATAGGGCATTAAACCCGTCCCAGCCCATTGTCGAGCAGCCTCGTAACGCGATAAGGTTCGGCTCCCCGACGCGCTTAAAATCCGCTGTGCACCGCCGCGCGGGGATCGCTGGCGGCCGGCACCCGTGACCTGACGAGTAACACGATGGCTGATTTACCGATCAACGACCTTAACGTCGCCTCCAACGAGACCCTCATCACGCCTGACCAGCTCAAGCGCGATATTCCCCTGAGCGACGCTGCCCTGCGCACCGTGACCAAGGGCCGGGAAGTCATCCGCAACATCCTGGACGGCACCGATCATCGCCTGTTCGTGGTCATCGGGCCCTGCTCGATCCATGACATCAAGGCCGCCCACGAATACGCCGAGCGCCTCAAAGTGCTGGCTGCGGAAGTCTCCGACACCTTGTACCTGGTCATGCGGGTGTATTTCGAGAAGCCTCGGACCACCGTCGGCTGGAAAGGCCTGATCAACGACCCGTACCTGGACGACTCCTTCAAGATCCAGGATGGCCTGCACATCGGTCGCCAATTGCTGCTGGACCTGGCGGAAATGGGCCTGCCCACGGCCACCGAAGCCCTGGACCCAATCTCGCCGCAATACTTGCAGGACCTGATCAGCTGGTCGGCCATCGGCGCGCGCACCACCGAATCCCAGACCCACCGCGAAATGGCCTCCGGCCTATCGTCGGCAGTGGGCTTCAAGAACGGCACCGACGGTGGTCTCACCGTGGCGATCAACGCCTTGCAGTCGGTCTCCAGCCCACACCGTTTCCTGGGCATCAACCAGGAAGGTGGCGTGTCGATCGTCACCACCAAGGGCAACGCCTACGGTCACGTGGTGCTGCGCGGTGGCAACGGCAAGCCGAACTACGATTCGGTCAGCGTCGCGCTGTGTGAACAGGCGCTGAACAAAGCCAAGATCAAGCCGAACATCATGGTCGACTGCAGCCACGCCAACTCCAACAAGGACCCGGCACTGCAACCGCTGGTGATGGAGAACGTGGCCAACCAGATCCTGGAAGGCAACCAGTCGATTATCGGCCTGATGGTCGAAAGCCACTTGAACTGGGGCTGCCAGGCGATCCCGAAAGACCTCGCCGACTTGCAGTACGGCGTCTCCATCACCGATGCCTGCATCGACTGGAGCGCGACCGAGAACACCCTGCGCAGCATGCATGCCAAGCTCAAGGATGTATTGCCGAAGCGGCAGCGCGGCTGAAAAAGATCGCAGCCTCGTTTCACTCGACAGCTCCTACACAGCTCCTACGCAGCTCCTGCACATATTTGGAGCGGGGATGTAGGAGCTGGCGAAGCCTGCGATCTTTTACTTTCCTCAAGCCATAAAAAAACGCCGGGCTTTTCAGCCCGGCGTTTTTTTATGGGAATCCGTTTTCTCAGAGTTTCGCCGCGTGCCGCTGGTGACGCTCCATGTAGCGCTCCACGTAGGAGCAGGACGGGATCACCGTGTAGCCCATTTCTTCGGCGTACTGCAGCGCCCGTTCGGTCAACGCGGCTGCGATGCCCCGGCCACGCAAGGCATTAGGCACGAAGGTACGATAGATGTCCAAGGTCTGCTTGCCCAGGTCCATATAGGTCAGATAGGCACGATGACCGTCCACATTGGTCTCGAACTGATGACCAGCCTGGTCATGGTGGATGGAAACCGCCTCGCTCATCACTACTCCTCGCGGGTCTGAATGCCGACCCCTACCTTACCGATGTTTTTCCGGCGAAGGAACATCTACGCCACCCCGTGCCTTCCTGGTCACCGAGCGCCAAACCGATCCGCTCAAACCCGAGCACGTCGTGAATAGTAGGCACCAATGACGCAAATGCTCAAGGCACGCCTGTCATCGAAGGGGTAACCTGGTCGGGTTTATCGATTGAGCGCCATCGTCGCGCTGTAGTCGGTCACGGTGCAATAGCTGAACATCGCCAGTTGTTGAGTCTTGAGACGAGCACGCGTAGTTAAAGTCACCGCCAATACCAATAAAGATGCCTGGGGCATTGCACAAAAAATGTACAAAAGTGTAGGTGAATCAATAAACAACGACGTTAGCGAGGGCTGCAAGAGTTCGCCCCGCTGCGGAACTTTTTTCCGCCAGCACGCCCCAGCCATGGGCTTGGGCCTGTATATTTTTTAAACAATCCGAAGAAAAGTTGCTCGAAAAAGAATCACCGCCTACAATTTTTTTGCTTCTTGCGCTACGTCAGTTTACTTACTACAAGTAATGGGTAGTATGTACGCCGGCTAACTCCTCAGTCTGGGGAGACAGTCACTAATAGAAAGTCCTTGAAGGGGAAACCGATGAACAACGTTCTGAAATTCTCTGCTCTGGCCCTGGCCGCAGTTCTGGCTACCGGTTGCAGCAGCGCATCGAAAGAAACCGAAGCACGTCTGACTGCTACCGAAGACGCAGCAGCTCGCTCCCAGGCTCGTGCAGACGAAGCTTACCGTAAAGCTGATGAAGCTCTGGCTGCTGCTCAAAAAGCACAACAGACTGCTGACGAAGCTAACGAGCGTGCTCTGCGCATGCTGGAAAAAGCTAGCCGCAAGTAATAGTCCTTCGGGATTGTTATCGAGCCGACCCATTTTTGGGTCGGCTTTTTTATTGCTTGAGTTTTAGCAGGCAATAAAAAACCCGCCGACATCGCGAAACGTCGGCGGGTTGTTTTCGAGTTTTTTACTGCTGCAAGTCGATCGGCGCGCTCGTGACCATCGGTGCCGAGGTGTTCGGAATAGCGATTTCCACCGGCAGGCCATCTTCGGCCGCCACCACGTCCCGCACCACGTCCCAGTTCATACGCAGGTTGCTGGTGATGTCTTCACGCTTGAGCATCGCGTTGATCACTGCGGTGTGCTTGTCCACCACCGACGGGTTGCCCTTGTCGTCCAGCGGCGTATGCGCTTCCAGGTACACCTTGCCACCGCTCAAGCCCAGCTTGTAGGGGTCATTGATGATCCGCACCGATGTACCCACCGGCACCATGCCGGCCATTTCCAGGACGTTGTTGTTGAACATCCGGAAGCAGCCGTGACTGGTCCGCATGCCGATGCCGAACTTCTTGTTCGAACCATGGATCAGGTAGCCCGGGGTACCCAGGGTGAACTTGAACGGCCCCAGCGGGTTATCGGGACCGGCCGGCACGACATTTGGCAGCGGGTCGCCGTCGGCAGCGTGTTCGGCCTTGATCGATGCCGGCGGGGTCCAGGTCGGGTTCGGTGTCTTGGCGATGATGCTGGTGTGGGCGATCGGCGATCCCCAGCCCTCACGCCCAATCCCCAGCGGGAAGGTGTAGACCACGTTCCGCCCCTTGGGGAAATAGTAGAGGCGGTACTCGGCCAGGTTGATCACGATGCCCTCGCGCGGACCCGGTGGCAGGATGAAGCGAGTTGGCAGCACGATCTCGGTGCCAGCGCCCGGCAACCAGGGATCGACCCCCGGGTTGGCGGCGACCATCTCGCTGTAGCCCAGGTCATAGGTGGTGCCCAGGTCAGCGAAGGTGTCTTCGTATTTGGCCTTGATGACCTGCACCTGGCCAATGATGTCTTCACCCGGCGGTGGCAGAGGCAGCTCCAGGGCGGCAACGGGGCCCGCCATACACAGGGCGGCAAGAGACAGGCAGCGGGCGACGGCAGGCAAGCGCGGCAACATCCGGGAAATCCTTCGCAGATCGAACAGGGTATGAAAACGGCGATTGTACACTGCCACCTGTTATTTCGGGGAGAGCGGTACAAAGGCGTCCGATGTGCAACATGCCTGGAAGTTGAAGTGCCCCCTGTGGGAGCGAGCTTGCTCGCGATAGCGGTGGACCTGCTCATCCTGTATTGGAGGTGCCGGCCCTATCGCGAGCAAGCTCGCTCCCACACTGGAACGGGGACTACAACTCGAACCGCAACTCCGGCCAGATCGGCGAAGTGCCGCGCTTCTGGGACTCCAGGATCGCCCGGCACAGCGAGCACAGGCGATGATCCTGGAAAATCTTGCGATCGACGCTCGACCAGCGCGGCTGGGCCGGCAGCAGGCTGCCGCAGAGGGTCCGGTCGGCCGAGCCACCGAGTTCCAACTGCCGGGTCACCAGGTGCACCCGTACTTCCTGGCAGGCGAACAGATCCAGCTGCTCGTCAGGCTCGATCAGTTGGTAGGCAAACAGGGACCAGGCGGGACGCGGCATCGGGGGCTCCAAATCGGGGGCGCCACATTAGCCGAAAGCCCGCCCTTAGAAAAGCGTCAAAGCAGCGGTTTCAGCGTCGGCCAGACATTTTCCAGCAACTGACCCTGGGCCGCGACGGACGGGTGCAATCCGTCGCCTTGCATCATGGTCGGGACGCCACCGACGTCCTTGAGGAAAAACGGCACCAACGGGACTTTTTTCTCCTCGGCCAGGGTGCTGTAGACCCGGGTAAAGGCCTCGGTGTAGCGCCGCCCGTAATTGGGCGGCAGTTGCATGCCCAGCAAAAGCACCTTGGCTCCGCTGGCGCGGGCGCTGTCGATCATCGCTGCAAGGTTTTGTTGCAATTGTGTTGGCGGCTGTCCGCGCAAGCCATCGTTGCCACCCAGTTCCAGGATCACCAGGTCCGGCTTATGGGCTGCAAGCAGCGCCGGCAGCCGCGCCTGGCCTCCGGCACTGGTGTCGCCACTGATGGACGCATTGACCACTTTATCGTCAAAACCCTCGGCCTTGAGCCGTTGTTCGAGCAACGACACCCACCCTTGCCGGGTATCCAGGCCGAAAGCCGCGCTGATACTATCGCCAACGATCAGGACTGTACCCGCCGCTGCGTTCTGGGCCATGCACATCAAGGCCAGGCCGGCACTCAAAAACCACACACGCATCGGACTCTCCATGGGCTCAAGCATTCTCACCGCGACGGACCTTAGCAAAGTGGTCTCCAGCGCGGAAGGTGAACTGACCATCCTGCACGAACTCAGCCTCGAACTGAATAGAGGCGACAGCCTGGCCATCGTTGGCGCATCCGGTTCCGGCAAATCCACCCTCCTGGGTCTGCTGGCCGGCCTCGACCTGCCCAGCAGCGGCGAAGTGACGCTCGCCGGCCAGGCCCTCAGCGCACTGGATGAAGACCAGCGCGCGCGGATCCGCGCCGAGCATGTCGGTTTCGTCTTCCAGTCGTTCCAGTTGCTCGACAGCCTCAACGCACTGGAAAACGTCATGCTGCCGCTGGAACTGGACGGGCGCAAGGATGCCCGAGAACGTGCCACGCAATTGTTGCAGCGCGTTGGCCTGGGCCAGCGCTTGACCCACTCGCCGCGCCAGCTCTCCGGTGGCGAACAGCAACGGGTGGCGATTGCCCGCGCCTTTGCCGCCGAGCCCGACGTGCTGTTTGCCGACGAACCCACCGGCAACCTCGACAGCCACACCGGCGAGCGCATCAGCGACCTGCTGTTCGAATTGAACAAGGAACGCGGCACGACCCTGGTGCTGGTGACCCATGATGAACGCCTGGCACATCGCTGCCGGCGCCTGATCCGACTTGAAGCCGGCGAGATGGTCGCCCCTCTGGAGCCTTGATGGCACGCTTGCCGCTGTTGCGCCTGTTCAGTCTCGCTGTCCGTCAATTGCTTCGCGATGCCCGCGCCGGTGAGTTGCGGGTGTTGTTCTTCGCCCTGCTGGTGGCGGTGGCGGCAAGTACCGCCATCGGTTACTTCGGCGCACGCCTCAACGGCGCGATGATGATGCGCGCCACCGAGTTCCTCGGTGCCGACCTGCTGCTCGAAGGCAGCTCCCCCGCCCGCCCGGAGCAGATCCGCAGCGGCACCGAACTGGGCCTGGAACACGCCCGGGTCGTGGAGTTCTCCAGTGTCGTGGCCACCGACAACGGCATCCAGCTGTCCAGCGTCAAGGCGGCCGATGACAGCTACCCATTGCGCGGCGAACTGAAAAGCACCCCAACCCCGTTCGCCCCGGAAGAAATCGGCGGACGTCCGAACCCTGGCGAGGCCTGGGTCGAAGCACGACTGCTGACGGCACTGGACCTGAAGATCGGCGACAGCATCGACGTCGGCAACCAGACCTTGCGCCTGAGCCGCGTACTGACTTACGAGCCCGATCGCGCCGGCAACTTCTACAGCCTCACCCCGCGGGTGCTGATCAACCTCAAGGACCTGGAAGCCACCGGCGTGGTCCAGCCGGGCAGCCGTGTCAGCTATCGAGACCTGTGGCGTGGCCCTGCGCCGGCGCTGCAAACCTACCGTGACCTGGTCAAGCCGGGCCTTGAAGCCAACCAACGCCTGCAGGATGCCCGCGACGGCAACCGGCAGATCGGTGGGGCCCTGGGCAAGGCCGAACGCTACCTGAACATGGCCAGCCTGGTAGCGGTGTTGCTGTCCGGTGTCGCCGTCGCGCTCTCGGCCAACCGCTTTGCCACCCGACGTTTCGATGCCAGCGCGCTGCTACGCTGCCTGGGCCTGTCACGCCGGGAAACCATGGTGCTGTTCAGCCTGCAATTGACGGTGCTGGGCCTGCTCGCCAGCATCAGTGGCGCCCTGCTCGGCTGGATCGCCCAACTGGGCCTGTTCGCCCTGCTGCATGACCTGCTACCCACCACCGTTCCGCCGGGTGGCCTGCTGCCGGCGATCGCCGGGATCGGCACCGGGCTGGTGGCGCTGGCAGGGTTCGCCCTGCCGCCACTGGCTGCGCTGGGCCGGGTACCACCGTTGCGCGTACTGCGCCGGGACATGCTGCCGATCCCCTCCAGCTCCTGGGTGATCTACGGTGCTGCGTTGGGTGCCTTGGGCCTGATCATGTGGCGCCTGAGCCTGGACCTGGTCCTCACCTTCGCCCTGCTCGGTGGTGGCGTCGTCGCCGCACTGGTGCTTGGCAGCTTGTTGTTGCTGCTGCTCCAGAGCCTGCGTCGCCTGCTGGCCCGCGCCGCCTTGCCCTGGCGGCTGGGCCTCGGCCAATTGCTGCGCCATCCCTTGGCGGCGGCAGGCCAGGCCCTGGCGTTCGGCCTGATCCTGCTGTCCATGGCGCTGATCGCGCTGTTGCGCGGTGAACTACTGGACACCTGGCAAAACCAGTTGCCAAAAAACGCCCCGAACTATTTCGCCCTGAATATCCTGCCCAACGACAAGCAGGCCTTCACCGACAAGCTGCTGGCATTGTCGGCGCAATCGGCCCCGCTCTACCCCGTGGTACCCGGGCGTCTCATCAGCATCAATGGCGAGCCGGCCACAGAGTTCGTCACCAAGGAATCGGCCGGTGACCGGGCGCTGCAACGTGACCTGAGCCTGACCTGGGCCGAAGACCTGCCGGCGGGCAACATCGTCACCGCAGGGACCTGGTGGCCACAGCAGCCACCGGACGATATCCCCGGGGTTTCGGTGGAAGGCAAAGTGGCCGAGAACCTCAATATCAAACTGGGCGACCGTCTGGTGTTCAGCGTGGGGGGTGTCAACCGTGAAGCGAAGGTCACCAGCCTGCGGGAGATCAACTGGGACAATTTCCAGCCCAACTTCTTCATGATCTTCCAGCCCGGCACATTGAAGGATCTGCCGGCGACCTATCTCACCAGTTTCTACCTGGCGCCGGGCCACGACCAACAGATCGTCGACCTGTCCCGGGCCTTTCCGGCGGTGACGATCCTGCAAGTCGAAGCCCTGCTCGAGCAGCTGCGCAGCATTCTGGCCCAGGTGACCCTGGCGGTGGAGTACGTGCTGCTGTTTGTGCTGGCGGCGGGGATGGCGGTGCTGTTTTCCGGCCTGCAGGCGACCCTCGACGAGAGGATTCACCAAGGCGCGCTGTTGCGCGCACTGGGCGCCGAACGGCCTCTGCTGGTCAAGGCCCGGCGCATCGAGTTCGGCCTGCTGGGCGCGGTCAGCGGCCTGCTCGCGGCCCTGGGTTCGGAGCTGGTGAGCCTGGTGCTTTACCGATACGCCTTCGACCTGCCCTGGCATCCGCATCCATGGCTGTTGGCATTGCCGCTGCTGGGGGCCTTGTTGATCGGTGCGGCCGGGGTATTTGGCACCCGTCGAGCGCTCAACGCCAGCCCGCTGACAGTATTGCGCGAGGGTTGATAGACTCCCGGCTTCGCTATTACAAGAAGTTGCCATGAGCCGTTATCGCCCACCCCGCACCGCCGGCACCGCGCTGATCACCCCCGAGGGTGAAGCGCGGATGCGCGCCGAGTTCCATGAGCTGTGGCATGTGCGCCGTCCCCAGGTGACCCAGGCGGTCAGCGAGGCGGCGGCCCAGGGTGACCGTTCGGAAAATGCCGAATACACCTACGGCAAGAAAATGCTGCGGGAAATCGACAGTCGCGTGCGCTTCCTCACCAAGCGCCTTGAAGCGCTCAAAGTGGTCAGTGAAAAACCCAGCGATCCGAACAAGGTGTACTTCGGTGCCTGGGTGACGGTCGAAGATGAGGATGGCAAGGAATCACGCTATCGCATCGTCGGCCCGGACGAGCTGGACCTGAAGCAGAACCTGATCAGTATCGACTCACCGTTGGCCCGGGCCCTGATCGGCAAGGCCCTGGATGCCGAGGTCAGCGTCCAGACGCCTACCGGCGAGAAACGGGTCTACATCGTGGACATCGCGTATCCGTAATCCTCGCCTCAGCGGCGCGTGATCAAGCCCTGCCGGGCGACACGGGTCAACTGCCGGATCATTTCAGGAGCGTCCGCCGCACTGGGGGACTGGATGACGGCCAGGTCGAAACTGTCATTGGCGAACCGCGCCAGTGACTCGCCGTCTTCGACAAACTGGATCAGGAAAGCAGCGGGCCCATGGTTACGACGCGGCCAGCCGTCGAGATAGCGCAAGAGCGTTGGCTGGTGAGTGCCGCCCAGGAGAATTTTCGGGTTGCGTTGCACAAGGTTCGCCGTGATCGGCGCAAGACGTACTAGGGGGCTGGGTGCGTTCATCGTGTCGTGTCTCTGCCTCAAAAGTCTGCATGGCAGGTGAGAGGCAACACCGAACCAGCGCTTTAGCGGTATTTCGAAGCCTTGTCTTCCGGCTTCTATCGGCGACTGGATTGAGTCACCTGGCGCCCCGCAAGTAGCTGTTTAAATCGGCGCATGAGCGGCATCCTAGAGAAGCTGACTGGCCAGTGTCAAGAATCACTCCGCATAAAAAGGCCCGTAGAAGACGGTAATGCTGTTTTCTGATTATCTGTTCCGAGAGGCGTGGGTTGGTGTGTGTATCCGTTTCTGCGGTAACGGCTACTTATGGTTCCGCTCTTACAGCGGGTCACTTTTGGAAGAGCGCCAAAAGTAACCAAAAGCGCTTTGCCCCACCACTCGGTGCCTCGCCTAGGCTCGGCATGCCCTCACTCCGGCATTGCTCCGTGGGCCGCCGCGAAGGGCCATCCATGGCCCAGCGCGGCTACCTCGGCATCCATGCCGAGGTGCCCACTGCGCAATGCCTGCGTTCGGCCAGCGTGGTTAACGGGGCG
>NZ_MUOA01000038.1:0-46239 GCF_002001065.1 Pseudomonas sp. A25(2017)
GGTGGGTCGATGATGTCCGGCAGGGTGGCGAATACGCTCTTGACGATGAGGTCGGCCATCACGCCCAGGGCGGCCAGGTCCAGGTGCTGCAACTTGGGCATCAAGGCCAGGTCGGCGGCCAGGTCCGAGCTGATGTCTTCGCGCAGTTGGGCGATGGCCTGGCGCACCGGCAGGGAGCCGCCGTATTGCTCGCGGGCCAGGAACAGGAACTGCGATCGGTTGGCCTGCACCACATCGAGAAAGATCCGCACCGAGGCATCGATAATGCCGCCCATGACGAATTCGTTGTGGCGTACCAGGCGGATGGTTTCGCGGAAGGTCTGGCCGACTTCGCTGACCAGTGCCAGGCCCAGTTGGTCCATGTCGTCAAAGTGCCGGTAGAACCCGGTGGGCACGATGCCGGCTGTCCGGGTGACTTCCCGCAGGCTCAGGCTACCGAATCCCCGGCCACACTCCATCAAATGACGGGCTGCATCCATCAGGGCAATTCGGGTCTGTTGTTTCTGTTCGGCGCGGGGCAGCATCGCAGGGCTGGCTTCTGATTCACGGGAGCGACGCACTCTAGCAAATCGGCTTTGCCGACGTCGAACGGTAGAGAGGGGGGCGGGAAAACGAAGGGCTTGAAAAGTCAAAAGCCCGATTGCAGGAATCGGGCTTTTTTTTGGGCCATCATGGGCTCAGCTCACTGTGCCATTGCGTTCGATCGTGCGATCACCACCGCCTTCGGCCACGGTTTCGCCCAGTTTGGTGCGGGAAGACCCGTCTTCAGCAAGGGTCTGGCCAGGTGTGCGGTCAGAACCGTCGGCGGCGAGGGTCTGGCCAGGTGTGCGGTCAGAACCGTCGGCGGCGAGGGTTTGGCCAGGTGTGCGGTCAGAACCGTCGGCGGCGAGGGTTTGGCCAGGTGTGCGGTCAGAACCGTCTGCGGCAAGGGTCTGGCCAGGTGTGCGGTCAGCACCGTCGGCGGCGAGGGTTTGGCCAGGTGTGCGGTCAGAACCGTCGGCGGCGAGGGTCTGGCCAGGTGTGCGGTCAGCACCGTCGGCGGCGAGGGTCTGGCCAGGTGTACGGTCAGAACCGTCTTCAACCAGGCCTTTTTCTTCCAGGCGATCACGTCCGCCTTCGGCAACAGTCTGGCTGTAGACAGAGTGGCTGTCCTTGACCTGTGGTGTGGCTTGTTCGGAGGCTGGCAGTGCGAAGGCAGTCGAGGCCAGCAGTGAAAGGGACAGGCTCATCAGTAATTGGCGTTTCATGATCGTTGCTCCTTGGGGGGGCGATAAAGTGGGTACGAGGGCAATGCTACTCTCGATAAGTCGATATAAAAGTTCATAAACGCAATGGTAATAATCAACGGAATTGATTGTTCAGCGCGAAGGCTCTAGAACGGGCGTTTCCGAGGTGCCGTTTTGCACCAGGGTGGGTATTTTGTACCCACTACTGCCTCGTGAATGTGCGGATGCGGTAACAGTTTGTTGGCTGATCGGTCAGGATCCTGGCATTTTTTTTGTGCCGTTCATCGGCACCTGTAAGCTGTTTCACCAGTCCAACCCTTTATGACGAACCGGCTGCAGGTTCGTGTTTCCAGCGGCGTCGCGGTTGCGGACGCTGACTTGTCATCAGGAGCCTTGTGCATGACGCGCACCTCGAAAATCCTCGCCTGGAGCTTTGCCAGCCTTGTTGTCCTGCTGGCCGTGCTGGTCCTGGTCATCGCGTTCTTCGACTGGAACCGCATCAAGCCCACGCTCAATGCCAAGGTTTCCGAGGAGTTGCATCGCCCCTTCGCCATCAACGGCAATCTGGCGGTAGCCTGGCAGCGTGAGCCAGAGGAAGGGGGCTGGCGTGCCTGGCTGCCCTGGCCCCATGTGGTGGCCGAGGATTTGAGCCTGGGCAACCCTGACTGGTCGAAAACCCCGCAAATGGTCACGCTCAAGCGTGTCGAGTTGCGCGTGTCCCCCTTGGCCTTGCTGGCGCGGCGGGTGGCGATCCCGCGCATCGACCTGACGGAGCCCAATGCCAACCTGCAGCGTCTGGCTGACGGACGCGCCAACTGGACCTTCCAATTCGATCCGAAAGACCCGGACGCCGAGCCGTCCAGCTGGGTGGTGGACATCGGCGCCATCGGCTTCGACAAAGGCCACGTCACCCTTGATGACCAGACGCTCAAGACCCGGCTCGACCTGTTGATCGACCCATTAGGCAAACCCATCCCGTTCAGCGATATCGTCGGTGACAAGGCTGCCAAAAAAACCCAGGACCAAGGCGCCACACCGCAGGACTACGCGTTCGCCTTCAAGGTCAACGGGCAGTATCACGGGCAAGCCCTGGCCGGCTCCGGCAAGGTCGGTGGTTTGCTGGCATTGCAGGATGCGTCACGACCCTTTCCGCTCCAGGCCCAGGCGACGATCGCCGCCACCCGCGTCGAGTTGGCCGGAACCCTCACCGATCCGATGAACCTCGGGGCCCTGGATTTGCGCCTGAAACTGGCCGGCAACAGCCTCGCCCATCTCTACCCACTGACCGGCGTGACCCTGCCGGATTCGCCGCCGTATGCCACCGATGGCCGCTTGATTGCCAAGCTGCATGAGCCGGGAGGGGCGCTGTTTCGCTATGAGGCGTTCAACGGCAAGATCGGCGACAGCGATATCCATGGCGACTTGGCCTATGTCGCCAGCCAGCCCCGGCCGAAACTCAGTGGCGCGCTGGTCTCCAATCAACTGCTGTTCAGTGACCTGGCGCCGCTGATCGGCGCTGACTCCAATGCCGAGCAAAAGGCCCGCGGCGGCGCCAGCAAGCAGCCGACTGGCAAGGTCTTGCCCGTGGAAGAGTTTCGCACCGAGCGTTGGAGTGTGATGGACGCCGATGTCGAGTTCACCGGCAAACGCATCGTCCATAGTGAGCAGTTGCCGTTCACCGACCTTTACACCCATCTGGTGCTCAACGATGGGCAGTTGAGCCTCGAGCCCCTGCGCTTCGGCGTGGCCGGTGGCCGCCTTGATGCACTGATCCGCCTCAACGGGCGCACCCGGCCCCTTGAAGGCCAGGCGAAGCTGACGGCGCGCGGTTTCAAGCTCAAGCAACTGTTCCCCGGTTTTGAACCGATGAAAACCAGCTTCGGCGAATTGAACGGCGATGCCGATATCACCGGGCGCGGCAATTCGGTGGCGGCGTTGCTGGGCACTTCCAATGGCACGCTGAAAATGCTCATCAACGATGGTGCCATCAGTCGTGAGCTGATGGAGCTGGCGGGGCTGAACGTCGGCAACTACGTGGTGGGGAAAATCTTTGGCGACAAGGAAGTGAAGATCAACTGCGCGGCGGCGGACTTCGACATCAAGACGGGCCTGGCCACCACGCGCCTGTTCGTGTTCGACACCGAGAACGCGATCATCTACATCGACGGCACGGCGAATATGGCGAACGAACAACTGGACCTGACCATCACCCCCGAGTCCAAGGGCTGGCGCCTGATTTCCCTGCGCTCGCCGTTGTACGTGCGGGGCTCGTTCGCCAAGCCCGCCGCTGGGGTCAAGGCGGTGCCGCTGATGCTGCGCGGTGCCGGGATGGTGGCATTGGGTGTGATCGCGGCACCGGCCGCCGGCCTGCTCGCGCTGGTAGCGCCCAGTGGCGGTGAGCCGAACCAGTGCGCGCCGCTGCTGGAGCAGATGAAGGCGGGCAAGGCGCCGGTGACGGTCAAGCCGACCCGGCAGCCGACGGATTGCTGTGATGCTTAGGGCCCTTTCGCGAGCAAGCCCGCTCCCACAGTTGACCGAGTTCTTTCAGAAAGAATGCGGTTCAAGTGTGGGAGCGGGCTTGCTCGCGAAGGGGCCCTAAGGTGTATCAGAGGTCGGCGAGGATATCGGCCATGTCATCGGCATGCTCTTCTTCCTGGGCCAGGATGTTTTCGAAGATGCGCCGGGTGGTCGGGTCTTTTTCGCCAATGTACTGGATGATTTCCCGATAGCTGTCGATGGCGATGCGTTCGGCCACCAGGTCCTCGTACACCATTTCCTTGAGGGTGTTGCCCGCCACGTACTGGGCGTGGGAGCTGCGAGTCAACAGGTCGGGGTTGAACTCCGGCTCGCCGCCCAACTGCACGATGCGCTCGGCAAGTTTGTCGGCGTGTTCGGCTTCCTGGTTCGCGTGTTCGAGGAATTCATTGGCCGCCACGCTGGCCTTGAGGCCGGTGGCCATGAAGTAGTGGCGCTTGTAGCGCAGCACGCAGACCAGTTCGGTGGCCAGTGCTTCGTTGAGCAGGCGGACAACTTCCTGCCGATCGGCGCCGTAGCCTTCGGTCACTGCCCCGTTCTGCACGTTCTGCCGTGCACGTTCGCGCAGGGTGGTTACATCGGATAAGTGCATGTCGCTCATCTCGTTCTCCTGGAGGCTGATCCGGTGGGAGCGTCACGCTCTGATGGCGCGATCACTTCTTAAGGTGGGAGTGATGAGCGAGGCAAAAAGTTTTATGAAATGACCCCGTGTAGGAGCTGCCGAGTGCAACGAGGCTGCGATCTTGCCCCAGACCATTGAGTCATGAGCGAACGCCGAAAGAGCAAAATCAAAAGATCGTTCGAACGCGGCCCGAGCCTTCGGCAGCTCCTACGCCTGCGACATAGCAAACACCGGGGGAAACCCCGACAGCCGCGCTTCCTCCCCCAGCCACTGGAAGAACGCCCGCACCGGCGGATGGCGTTCGCGGCCCGGGACGCACAGGGCGCTGTAGCCGGCGCCATTGACCTGGATGTCTGGGCGATAGCCCACCAGCAAACCACTGGCGATGCTTTCGGAAGCCAGGATATTGCTCGCCAGCACCAGGCCCTGCCCGGCAATCGCCGCTTGCAGGGCGTAATGCTCCTCGTCGTACTCGCGCATGCATGGCTGCCGGGTAAGCCAGGTTTCCCCGGCCTGGGCGCACCAGGCATCCCAACCGTGGGCGTACAGCTTGGAGTTGTGCCAATGCACGCTGATCAGCGTCGGCACCTGCCGTGCTGCCAGCGCCACCTGTTCAGGCGAGCCATAGACCCCGAAGCTTTCATCGAACAGGCACATACCGTAGAGGTTCGGATAGGCGTCCAGGCTGTAGCGCACCACCAGGTCGACGCTGGCGTCCTGGTGCAGGTCGATCACCTCGCAGTGGGTGTCCAGGCGCACGTTGATGTTCGGGTGACGCGCATAAAAACGCCCCAGGCGAGGCACCAGCCACAGGGCGGCAAACGCTGCGGTGGTGGACAGTGTCAGGTGGCTGGTGCTGCGTTGCGGGCGCAGGGTGTCGACGCTTTGTGCCACTTCCAGCAACGCCCCATGCAGGCTGTGGAACAAGCGTTGCCCGCCGTCGGTGAGGCGTACCTGGCGTGGCAGGCGTTCGAACAGCACCAGCCCCAGCCAGGTCTCCAGGGATCGAATCTGATGGGAGACCGCCGTAGGCGTCACCGACAGCTCCGCCGCAGCCGCCTTGAAGCTGAGCAACCGCGCGGCAGCCTCGAAGGCGCGCAGGGCGTTGAGCGGCAGGTTGGCGAACATCTGAACTCTCCTGAAAATACTATGGATGAAATTAATTCATCTTGATGAATTAGCGCTCATTTGTCTGTCAGCAGCGCTGGGCTTCAAGCTGAAGGGCACAAGCAGTGTCGATTGTAGCCGGATAAAGGATATTCAGATGAGCAAGATTCTTGTAGTACATGGCAGTCCCCGTGGCGAGCGCTCTCATTCCCGGCGCTTGGCCGAGGCCTTTGTTTCAGCGTGGCAGGCCGCCCATCCACAATCCCAATTGACCCGTCGCGAAGTTGGACGGACGGTGATTGCGCCGGTCAACGAAGCGTTCATCGCCGCGGCGTTCTACCCTGAGCCCCAGGCTCGACCGTTGATCATGCAAGCGGACCTGGCCCTGAGCGATGCCTTGGTCGAGGAGTTGCAAGCCCATGACCGACTGGTGATCTCCGCGCCCATGCACAACTTCAGCGTGCCCAGCGGCGTGAAGGCCTGGATCGACCAGATCGTGCGCATCGGGCTGACGTTCAACCACAGCCTGGATAACGGCGTGTCGCACTACGAGCCGCTGTTGCAGGGCAAGAAAGCCCTGATCGTGACCAGTCGCGGCGATTTCGGTTTCGGGCCTGGCGGCCCGTTGGAAAGCATGAATCACGCCGACACACTGTTGCGCACCGTCCTGGGGTTTATCGGCATCACCGATGTGACGGTGGTGGCGGCCGAAGGCGAAGAATCGGCCGAGCGCAGCTTTGCGTTGTCCTGCGCCGAGGCCGAGGAGCGTTTGCTGGCCTTGGCGCGGTCCTTCTGAGAGGGGCTGCTGCGTAGCCTAACGGCAGCAAGCGCCCTCGCCACGGATTCATCTGGGTGTCATAGACTGGTCATCATCGGTACCGATGCTGACCCCTCTTGATCACAAGGATGTCGCCATGTCGCAGCGCTGCGCCACTCGTTACCCGCTGGTACTGGTTCCGGGCATGCTCGGGTTCATACGCCTGGTGCTGTATCCGTACTGGTATGGGATCGTCTCGGCGTTGCGTCGCGGCGGGGCCGTGGTCGTGGCGGTGAAGGTTTCGCCGCTGCATTCTTCCGAGGTGCGCGGCGAGCAATTGCTGGCACGGATCGAGGAGATCCTGCGGCAAACCGGTGCGCAGAAGGTCAATTTGATCGGCCACAGCCAAGGCAGCCTCACCGCCCGCTATGCAGCCGCCAAGCGCCCGGACCTGGTGGCGTCGGTCACATCGGTGGCCGGCACCAACCACGGTTCCGAACTGGCCGATTACCTGCAACTCCACTACCCCGCCGACAGTGCCAAGGGGCGTGTGCTCAGTGCCGTGCTGCGGCTGATCAGCGCCCTGATGAGCCTGCTGGACACCGGCTATCGCGGGCCGAAGCTGCCGGTAGATGTCCACGCTTCCCACGCCTCCCTGACCACCGCCGGGGTGGGGGTGTTCAACCAACGTTATCCACAGGGCCTGCCGGTTACCTGGGGCGGGAATGGGCCGGAAGAGGTCAATGGCGTGCGCTATTACTCGTGGTCCGGCACCTTGCAGCCGGGCAAGACCGACAAGGGGCGCAACCTGTTCGACGGCACCAACCGCAGTTGCCGTTTATTTGCTCGCACCTTTGTAAGGGAGGCGGGGCAATGCGACGGCATGGTCGGACGCTACAGCTCGCACCTGGGCACGGTCATCGGCGATGACTATCCGTTGGACCACTTCGACATCGTCAACCAGTCGCTGGGGCTGGTGGGCAAGGGGGCTGATCCGATCCGGTTGTTTGTCGAGCATGCCGAGCGGTTGAAGGCGGCCGGGTTGTAGCCCGTAGGACCGCGTTATCGTTCATCGCGAGCAGGCTCGCTCCCACATTCGACCGAGTTTCTTCAGGAAGAATGCGGTCCCCTGTGGGAGCGAGCCTGCTCGCGAATGCGGTAGTTCAGGCACTGAGAATCTCTTGGGTGAAGGTGTAACAGGCTTTGTCTACACTGCACCTCATCGCCACCCTCTCGTGTGGCAGCCAGGAGAAACACCATGAAGATGCTGCGTGTGCCTTTGTTGATGATCGGTTTATTGCTGTGTTCCCAGAGCTTCGCCGAGACGGCGCAGCAGACCAAGATGACCACCTGCAACGCCGACGCCACCGCCAAGGCCCTCAAGGGCGACGAGCGCAAAGCCTTCATGAGCACTTGCCTCAAGGCTACCCCGCAGGATCGCATGAAAACCTGCAACGCCACCGCCACTACCCAGGCGTTGAAGGGCGATGCCCGCAAGGCGTTCATGAGTGAGTGCCTGAAGAAAAAATAAGCGTTGAACCCGTGGGCCCTATCGCGAGCAAGCTCGCTCCCACTAGTGGGTCTGTATTGCCCGGTCCAGGGTGGGAGCTAGCTTGCTCGCGATGGGGCCGGCACAGCCACCGCAAAAAAAAACCTGAACTGCGACGAAGGTCGGCCGATACAATCCCTAGTGCTGCCAGTGGAAGGCTGGCAGACTGCCGATCCTTTCACGCCGTTTTGTCCTGAGGCTGTATGCCAACGTTTTCTCAGCGTCATGTGTTGTTGGTGATCAGTTGGGTGATCATTTTTGGTGGGCTGTTGCTGGTGCTGCCGTTGCGTCTGTTGCCGAGTTTGCTGGCCGGGCTGCTGGTGTTCGAACTGGTCAACATGCTCACCCCGCAGTTGCAGCGATTGATCGAAGGCCGCCGCGCTCGCTGGCTGGCGGTGGCGTTGCTGGGCACGCTGGTGGTCAGTGTGCTGACGTTGATCTTCGCCGGTGCCTTCAGTTTCCTGCTGCATGAAGCGGAAAACCCAGGCGCGTCCCTGGACAAGTTCATGGCGGTGGTCGACCGTGCCCGTGGGCAATTGCCGCCGTTCATCGACGCTTACCTGCCGGCCAGCGCCGCCGAGTTCCGGGTGGCGATCGGTGACTGGGTGAGCAAGCACCTTAGTGATCTGCAACTGGTGGGCAAGGACGCGGCTCACATGTTCGTGACGTTGCTGATCGGCATGGTGCTGGGGGCCATCGTTGCCCTGCAGCGCATCCCCGACCTGACCAAGCGCAAACCCCTGGCCGCGGCGCTGTTCGATCGGCTGAACCTGCTGGTCAAGGCGTTTCGCAACATCGTCTTCGCCCAGATCAAGATTTCCCTGCTCAACACCTTCTTCACCGGGATTTTCCTCGCGGTGGTGCTGCCGTTGTTCGGCATCCAGCTACCGTTGACCAAGACCCTGATCGTGATGACGTTCCTGCTGGGGCTGCTGCCGGTCATTGGCAACCTGATGTCCAACACCCTGATCACCATCGTCGCCTTGTCGTTGTCGATCTGGGTGGCGGTCGCGGCGCTGGGTTACCTGATCGTGATCCACAAGCTCGAATACTTCCTCAACGCACGTATCGTCGGCGGGCAGATCAGCGCCAAGTCCTGGGAGTTGCTCATGGCGATGCTGGTATTCGAAGCCGCATTCGGCCTGCCGGGGGTGGTGGCGGGGCCGATTTATTATGCGTACCTCAAGAGTGAGTTGAAGCAGGTGGGGATGGTCTGATCCGGTAGGCGTCGCCTGTTCTGGCGCCATCGCGAGCAGGCTCGCTCCCACAGTTGACCGAGTTCCTTCAGAGGGAATGCGATTCAATGTGGGAGCGAGCCTGCTCGCGATGGACGCGCCGCAGAACTGGATCAGGCCTGAGTGCCGTACCGCTTCATCGCCTCGATCGCCAACCCGCTGCCGATACTGCCGAAGATATTGCCTTCCACATGCCGCGCCTGGGGCAGCATCGCCGAGACGCTGTTGCGCAGCGCCGGGGTGCCGCTGGAACCGCCGGTGAAGAACACCGTGTCGACCTGATCGACCCGCACGTTGGCATCGTTGAGCAACTGCGTGACGCTGCCGCGTACCCGCTCCAGCAAGCCGTCGATGGCCGACTCGAACAAGGCCCGGCTCAGGTCCACGCTCAGGCCTGGCTCGATCCGGTCCAGCGGCACGTGGCGCTGGTCGGCGTGGGTCAGCTCGATCTTGGTTTCTTCCACTTCCATCGCCAGCCAGTGCCCGGCGCGCTGTTCGATCAGCTTGAACAGCCGGTCGATGCCGCCGGTGTCTTCGATGTCGTAGCGCATGCTGCCCAGGGCCAGGGTGGATTTTTGCGAGTACACCGCGTTGATGGTGTGCCAGGTCGCCAGGTTCATGTGGTGACTGGTGGGCATGTAGGCGCCGCTTTTCATGCGGCTGCCGTAGCCGAACAGCGGCATCAGGCCGGCCAGCGAGAGTTGCTTGTCGAAATCGGTCCCGCCGATGTGCACGCCACCGGTGGCGAGGATGTCGGCGTGGCGGTTGTCATGGGTGCGGCGCTCGGGGGACAGGCGCACCAGGGAGAAGTCCGAAGTACCGCCGCCGATGTCGACGATCAGTACCAGCTCTTCTTTCTCGATGGTCGATTCATAGTCGAATGCCGCCGCGATGGGCTCGTACTGGAAGGAAACCTCCTTGAAACCGATGGCGCGGGCGACGTCCACCAAGGTGTTTTCCGCTTCCTGGTCGGCCATTTCATCGTCGTCGACGAAAAACACCGGGCGCCCCAGCACCACTTCTTCGAACTCCCGACCGGCGGCGTCTTCGGCGCGTTTCTTCAATTGGCCGATGAACAGCCCCAGCAGATCCTTGAACGGCATCGCGGTGCCCAACACGCTGGTGTCGTGCTTGATCAGCTTGGAGCCCAACAGGCTCTTGAGCGAGCGCATCAGCCGGCCTTCATAGCCTTCCAGGTATTCGTGCAGGGCCAGGCGGCCATACACCGGACGGCGCTCCTCGAGATTGAAAAAGACCACCGAGGGCAGGGTGATCTTGTCATCCTCCAGCGCGATCAACGTTTCCATGCCGGGGCGCAGCCAGCCGACAGTGGAGTTGGACGTGCCAAAGTCGATGCCGCAGGCACGGGCCGGGGATGCGTTTTTCATGTCTTTCGGGTTCCAGTTGAAAAAACGGCCGCGCAGTGTATGTCAGTGCGAGGCGGATTCGAAGGCCGGTTATCCGCTAATTCGCAATCGTCGGCCTTGAAAGCGGCCCTTATACCCCCAAACTTGCTGGCATGGGCCTGGTAGCACACGGCGGTACAAGAACCGCCACCGGCTGCCGATAAACTTCTGAAGCGCCGCCCGGTCACAAACCTTGAGATTGGTCAAACTCCGGGGCTTGTACCACGAGCATGCTGTGCATGGCGGTGCTATATCGATAACGGATGGTGATCCTTCAATGGACTTCAAAGACTATTACAAGATCCTGGGTGTCGAGCCGACGGCCGACGACGCCACGATCAAGGCCGCCTATCGCAAACTGGCGCGCAAGTACCACCCGGATGTGAGCAAGGAAAAGGACGCCGAAACCAAGTTCAAGGACGTCTCCGAAGCCTATGAAGCGCTGAAAAGCGCCGACAAACGCGCCGAATACGACGACCTGCGCCGCTACGGCCAGCACGGCCAGCCGTTCCAGGGCCCGCCGGGTTGGCAGAGCCGTGGTGGTTTTGGCGGCCAGGACACCGGCGACTTCTCGGACTTCTTCAGTTCGATTTTTGGTAATCGCGGGCCGGGTTTCGGTGGCGGACAGTCAGGTCGCAGCGCCGGCCGTCGAGGGCAAGACGTGGAAATGGAATTACCGATCTTCCTGGAAGAGACCCTGTCGAGCGAGTCGAAAAAGGTCAGCTTCCAGGTGCCGCAGTACAACGCGGCCGGCCAGCATGTGAGCAACACCAGCAAAAGCCTGAACGTGAAGATCCCACTGGGCGTGACCGACGGCGAACGCATCCGCCTCAAGGGCCAGGGTGCGCCAGGTATCGGTGGCGGCGCCAATGGCGATTTGTACCTGACCATTCGCTTCGCGCCGCACCCCAAGTTCGACGTCGAAGGCCAGGACCTGATCATCACCTTGCCCCTGGCACCGTGGGAATTGGCGCTGGGCACAGAAGTGGCGGTGCCGACCCTCACCGGCAAGATCAACCTCAAGGTCCCGGCCGGGAGCCAGAACGGCCAGCGCATGCGCGCCAAGGGCCACGGCCTGCGCAACAAGGCCGGCGAGCGCGGCTACCTGTTCGTGCAACTCAAGGCCGTGATGCCCAAGACCAGCGACGAGGCGGTCAAGGCGTTGTGGGCGGAACTGGCGAAGAAAGCCGCGTTCGATCCGCGGGAGAATTTCTGAACACATCAGATGTGGGAGCAAGGCTTGCCCGCGATGAATGCAACTCGATCTCCAGGAATTGAGGCACCTCTGTCGCGAGCAAGCTTTGCTCCCACAGATCCCGTTCACAAGGGTAGGCGGGGCTAGACTCGACAGTTACAGCATTGGGAGAAGCAGACCATGAGCAACCCGATCATTGAACTGAACCTGCTGGAATTCTGTGAAGCCGCCGCATTGGCCGATGTCCATGTGATCGAAATCGTCGAGCATGGCATCCTTGAACCCCACGGCGCGGCCCCGACGGATTGGCGTTTTACCGATTACGAACTGGCCCTGGCCAAGCGTGCCGCGAAGCTGCGACACGACCTGGACCTGGAATGGGAAGGCGTCGCCCTGGCGCTGGACCTGCTGGAAGAAGTCCAGCAACTGCGGGCCGAGAACCGTCGGCTGCGTCAGCAACTGGGGCGTTGGGTGGAATGAAAGCGGCGGGCCTGGACGACATTCGGGTCGAGAAAAGCGATAAATAGTTACCGCACTCACCGCTCAAAGGCTGGTTAGGCTCGGGTTTTCCACCCTCAAGGATGACCCGATATGCCAGAACCGATTCTTGGCCCTGTGCGCCCCGAAAGCCGCGGCCTGCACTTGGACCTGCTCAAGGCCCGTATTCCCGGCTGGTACAGCGGCGCTATCGTGCAGCGTCAGCAGGCGCTGAGCGACCATGAGCTGGAACTTCCAGACTGGTACGTGAAGACTTCCCACGAAACCAGAACCAGCCTCAAGCACAGTCACTCCCGCTACCGCGAAACCCTGAACCAGATCGACAATGTGCTGGGCAACATCCAGGACCTCCGCGCCTTTGCCGAGCCGCTGCTTACCCAGGCGATCCAGACTGAATTCAAGCAAACACTGAACGTCAACCAGGTGTATTTCGTCCGCAAGTACGGACTCAAAATGCGCGATGATTTTTTTGGCGCGCTCGTCCTCGATAACGAGGGCAGTCATTTCGATCGCTACGAATACCGCGGAACTTCGCTGTTGGAGGCCGCGCTGGCCAATTTCGATCCCGACGAAGAGAACAAACCCGGCTGCACCGACTGCAGCCTCATTACCACGGTGCGTCCGTTTTATGGTGGCGAGGTTATGCCTTCTATCAACGCCTTTCGCGCCGGGGAGTTGCCGATCGCGCCCGAGGCCTTTGCCCGGCTGTGCCGCAAACTGGACCTGGGACGCCGGTATCAAGAACACATCAACGCCATCGTACGGCCGATCAACCACGAGGTACGCAGCCAGTTGGATCGCCAACTGCGCGACCATCACAAAGAGGGATTGGCGTTGTGTGTCGAGGTGGCCAGGGCCAAGGGCGACATCAGCGTGGCCGTCTACCGAATGTTGCAGCAAGTGGTCAGCGACCAACGCGCGATCTTGCTTGATGGCCGGGCGGTGACGTTCACCTCATTGAGCATTTTCGGTATCGAGCTGGTTGGTCCGGTGCTGATCGGCCCCGACCGTGAAAGCAGTCGCCGGGTGGAGCGGGTCGTGGCCTATATGCCGGGCGATCCCGAACAGCCTCTCAAGGAATATGCGTCCAGCGCTGAATTCATGGTCGATCTTCGACGGCGCCTGCACGGTATCGCTTACCGGCGATTCTTCAGTCGTTTTGTGCCGTTGCGTCAGCAAGGCGCTTTTTTCGAGCAGTTCAACCACCTCTATCAATCTTCCGCAGAGGCAGATGATCAGGTCGATTTCCCTCTCAAATCGTCGTTGCGGAATCTGCCCATGGCAACGGCAGCCTTTCCCGAACCTTTATGGGAATCGCTGCGTCTCAGGCAGATCCAGAAGATCCAGGTCGATGCCCGGGCGGTGGCGGTGCCCACCGGTGATGAGGACAAGAAAGCGCGTCTGGCGCGGCTGGACAGTTACCTGGATGCCGTGATCGATGTCTTCAACCTGGCAGCGTTCGTGGTGCCAGGGCTTGGACCGCTGATGCTGACGGTAGGCGCCGTGCAGATGTTCAACGAAGCGTTCGAGGGCATCGAAGCGTTCGAACGTGGGGAGACCAGGGAAATGTGGGCGCACTTCTCAAGCGTGGCCCTCAACACGGCATTCGTCGCCACCGGCGCGGCGGTGTTGCCGCACATTCAATGGTCGAGCACGGTGGATCAGTTGGAGCCGGTGCAACTGGCCAACGGTGAATCACGCCTCTGGCGCCCCGACCTGACGCCTTATCAGAGTGTGCGGGAACCCCCCGCGACCTCGGTTCCGGACGCTCAAGGGCTGTACCGGGTCGATGGCCGGGACGTTGTGCCGCTGGACGGCCAGCATTACGAGGTGCAACAGGATCCGACGACCCAGCGCTATCGCATTCGTCACCCTTCCCGGGGGCCGGACGCTTATCAGCCCGGGCTGACGGACAACGGCAGCGGTGCCTGGAGCCATGAACTGGAACAGCCGCGAAGCTGGGAGGGGGCGAGGTTGATGCGCCGACTCGGCCATTGCGTCAAGGACTTCAGTGACGCTGATCTGGAGCAGATCCGTACGGCCAGTGGTACGAGCGAGGAGGTGCTGCGGCGGCTGCATGTCGAGGGCGAGCCGATGCCTGCTTTGCTGGCCGACACGATCAAGCGCTTCGACCTGTGCCGACAAGTCGACCGTTTCATTGAGCAACTGCAAAGCGAAGACCCGCTGCGGTATGAAGCAGCCGATCCGATGACCCAGCTGCATCTACTCGCTGGCTACGGTCCTTGGCCAAAGGGGCTGAGATTGATGGTGGTCGACGGTTCGGGCAAGACGCTTTGGGAATATGCGCGTCCATCGGAAGGGGGCGCCCCGGTTCGAGATGTCATCATCCCCGAGGGGAAAGTCCGCACGCCTTCGGTGCTGAAGAATCTGATCCAGGCGGTGGATGCTGCGGGGGGCGACCTGTTGGTCGGTACGACCCCGGCGATTGCGAAAACGAATATGGACGCTCGGGTCCGGCAGTTGCGCAAAAATCTCGCCGCCGTGGTGGCGCGTGAAAAGGTGCAACTGTTCAACGATCATTACGCCAAAGGTGACGTGTCGAGCGACCCGCGTGCAACGCTGATCAAATCCCGTTTCCCCTCGGTTCCGGCGGCGGCAATCGACCAGATAGTAGCGTTTGCCAGCCCGACCGAGCATCAGCAGATGGCCGCTTGGGACTTCACGGATGCCACCCAGACCAAACCCATCCCACTGCGCATCGCCGAGGAGCTGCGTGACTACCAGCGAGCGCTGCGTTTGAACCGGGCATACGAAGGTTTACACCGTGAAACGCTGGCCACGGCTGACACGCCTCGGTTGGCGTTGGCGACCTTGAAAACCTTGCCCGGTTGGAGTGATACGGTGCGCATCGAGCTGCGCGAAGATGACGTTTCAGGCGTTGTGATCGGGAGTATCGGGCCACAAGACCCGACGCAGACCAAGATCGTGGTCAAGGACGATGAGCGTTACAAGGCCTTTGACGACAAAGGCAATGACCTGAGCCACTGGGGGAGTCTCTACGATGCCTTGCAGCATGCCCTCCCGGATGCCGAGCGTCAGGCCATGGGCCGGCCTTCGATTCATCAGGGCAATCTCTTGCAAGCGGCTATTGGTGCAACGCCATTAGGCCGAGTCGCGCTGGCGCAGGTCTTGAAAATGCAACCGCTCAAACCCTCCTTCAAGTCGCCGATGCGCCTGGCTTCGGGCAAAGTTGGCTATCCCATGAGTGGGGTACGGGAGCGGCTGGGCCTGGGCCGATCGCGGGAACGTCGGGTGCTGGAGTTGTACCCGGACTATACGAGCGAGCAAGTCCAGAGCCTGCTGCGGTCCTTGGGTGATGAAGCCGTTCCGGAACTCAAGCGGCGTAAAATCGAGTTGGATACGCTGCGCCGGGAACTGGATCACTGGGCCAGCCTCCCCCTGATACTGGATGTGGGTAATGATCGTATCCGGCGGGTGCCGCCAGCGATCAGGCAAGGGGTGGCTGAGCGCATCAAACGGTGCTGGAGGCGCCAGACTCCGGTCGTTACGGCGGTGGATGGCAGCAGGGTCGGGTATGAGCTTGATTTGAGTGGGCAGGACGTAGGGACGTTGCCGGGCCTGTCGGCCGACTTTAGCCATGTGGCCTCGCTAAAGCTTCGAGACATGAGGTTGTCGGAACCCTCCTGCGACAGATTCCTCACGGGCTTCTCCTCGCTTCGCTGGTTGGACATGTCCAGCAACAGATTGACCGGTATTCCTGCATCGCTGGGGTTGATGAATAGTTTGACCAGGCTGCAGTTGCGGTCGAATCAAATCAGGCTGACACCCCGCGGCATTCAGATCCTGGAGGGGCGTGCCAGTCTGAAAATGCTCAACCTGGATCATAATTCGCTGGGCCGGTTACCGGACTTCAGCCCTCTGACCGACCTGCGCGGATTGAGTCTGAGGGACACTGGAATTGACACCTGGCCTACCGGTTTGCGCGATCAGCCGCTGGAACAGATTGATTTACGCAACAACCAACTGACCGATGTGCCGGCTGATCTGACTTCCCCGCCAGCCGAGCGTGCTCATGCCACGGCACGTGTCAATGGCGTGACCCTGATCCAAGGCAATCCGTTGAGCGAGGCGACCCAGCAGCGCTTGCGTGATTACTGGACGAACCTCCTGCCCTTGCATCCCGAATGGGTGGCCTTGCGTTTGCCCGGCGCGTTTGAGCCTGCCCCGGCGCAAAGGCTGTCGAATGTGGATTTATGGTTGCGAGACCTGCCCACGGAGCAATTGCAGGACAAAAAGGCGTTGTGGCAAAGCCTGAAGGCTGAAGCCCAGTCCAGGGAGTTTTTTCAGCTGTTGAGCCGATTGGCCGGCTCCTACCAGGAAGTGGAAAATTATCCGGACCTCCAGGCGCGTGTCTGGCAGATGCTTGAAGCGATCAGGGATTCCACCGAGTTGCGGCGTGAACTGTTCGACCTGGCTGGCGCGCCGGCGTGTGAGGATCGCGCCGCGTTGTCCTTCAGCTACCTGGAAATCAAATTGATGATCCACAACGCCAAGGCCCTGACGGTGGGAGAACAGGAGGCTGTGGCGCTGATCCGGCTGGCCAAGGGGCTGTTTCGCCTCGATGAGGTGGAGCGCATTGCCCTGCAGGATATCCAGCAGCGGCGTGACACGATCAATGCCCGCCGGGATCTCACCACCGCGCAAAAGAACCTGCTCATCAGGCAGATCGAAGAAGTAGAGGTGCGCCTGGCCTACCGTGTCGGCCTCAAGGATCGACTGGAACTGCCCGGACAGCCCAAGGGTGGGCGATTTATCCAGGTGGCCGGCGTTACGGCAAAGATGCTCAATGCGGCGGCAGCCGAGATCATCGCGCTGGATGATTCACCGAAGCAATTGCAGTCGCTGGTTGGCCGGGACTTCTGGATCGATTACCTGAAGCAAAAACGCGCGAGCCTTTTCCAGGCGATGAATGATGCCCTCATCGCCAATCAGCTTGCGCTGGATGAGGCGAAAGCGGCCGGAACCCTGGAGGAGCCCGACTATGTCAGCCAATCCGAGACACTGGGCTTGCAACACAAGGTCAAGGAAGCGGAGCTGATCCAGTTATTGACCAAAGAGGAGCTGGAGGCCCTGGTGGAAAGCACGGACCTGTAAGACGACCCCGTTCCCGCCTGGATCAATGAACCCCGTGGCGAGGGGATTTATCCCCGCTGGGCTGCGAAGCAGCCCCAAAGCCGGCCACCGCGATGTATCAGGTTGATGTGATCAGTTTTTTAGGGCTGCTGTGCAGCCCAGCGGGGATAAATCCCCTCGCCACATGTAACTGTTGGCCGGATACCCAGTGTGATTCAACTCAAAACAGGAAATAACGCTGCGCCATCGGCAGCACTTCGGCCGGTTCGCACCACAGCAATACGCCGTCGGCCTTGACCTGGTAGGTCTGTGGGTCAACGTCGATGCTCGGCAGGTAGTCGTTGTGGATCAGGTCGGTCTTCTGCACATCGCGGCAGCCTTTGACCACGGCGATTTTCTTCTTCAGCCCAAGCTGTTCCGGCAACCCGGCCTCGGCGGCGGCCTGGCTGATGAAGGTCAGGCTGGTGGCATGCCGCGAGCCGCCAAAGCTTGCGAACATCGGTCGGTAGTGCACCGGTTGCGGCGTCGGGATCGAGGCGTTGGCGTCACCCATCAGGCTGGCGGCAATCGCCCCGCCCTTGAGGATCAACGTCGGCTTGACGCCGAAGAACGCCGGGCGCCACAGCACCAGGTCGGCCCACTTGCCCACTTCGATGGAACCCACTTCATGGCTGATGCCATGGGTGATCGCCGGGTTGATGGTGTACTTGGCGATGTAGCGCTTGATGCGGAAGTTGTCGTTGCCTTCGCCGTCGCCGGGCAGGGCGCCGCGTTGCTTCTTCATCTTGTCGGCGGTCTGCCAGGTGCGCGTGATGACTTCGCCGACGCGGCCCATGGCCTGGCTGTCGGAGCTGATCATCGAGAAGGCACCGAGGTCATGGAGAATGTCTTCGGCGGCGATGGTTTCGCGACGAATGCGGCTTTCGGCGAAGGCCACGTCTTCGGCAATGCTCGGGTCCAGGTGATGGCAGACCATCAGCATGTCCAGGTGTTCGTCGATGGTGTTGCGGGTGAACGGCCGGGTCGGGTTGGTGGAGCTGGGCAGCACGTTGGCGAAGCCGCAGGCCTTGATGATGTCCGGCGCATGACCGCCACCGGCACCTTCGGTGTGGTAGGTGTGGATGGTGCGGCCCTTGAAGGCGGCGAGGGTGGTTTCGACGAAGCCCGATTCGTTGAGGGTGTCGGTGTGGATCGCCACCTGCACGTCGTACTGGTCGGCCACGCTCAAGCAGTTGTCGATGGCGGCCGGGGTGGTGCCCCAGTCTTCGTGCAGCTTCAGGCCGATGGCCCCGGCCTTGACCTGCTCGATCAGCGGTTCCGGTAGGCTGGCGTTGCCCTTGCCGGTGAACCCGATGTTCATCGCGAAGGCATCGGCGGCCTGGAGCATGCGCGCCAGGTGCCATGGGCCGGAGGTACAGGTGGTGGCGTTGGTTCCGGTGGCGGGACCGGTGCCGCCGCCGATCATGGTGGTGACGCCGCTCATCAGCGCTTCTTCGATCTGCTGGGGGCAGATGAAATGGATGTGGGTGTCGATGCCGCCGGCGGTGAGGATCATGCCTTCGCCGGCGATCACTTCGGTGCTGGCGCCGATGGCGATGGTCACGTCGGGCTGGATGTCCGGGTTGCCGGCCTTGCCGATGGCCGCGATGCGTCCGTCCTTGAGGCCGACATCGGCCTTGACGATGCCCCAGTGATCGATGATCAGCGCGTTGGTGATCAAGGTGTCGACGACCTCGGCGGCCAGCAGCTGGCTCTGGCCCATGCCGTCGCGAATCACCTTGCCGCCGCCGAATTTCACTTCTTCGCCGTAGGTGGTGAAGTCCTTTTCCACTTCGATCCACAACTCGGTGTCGGCCAGGCGGACCTTGTCACCGACGGTGGGGCCGAACATGTCGGCGTAGGCTTGTCTCGAAATCTTCATGTGCTCGCCTTGAGGTTTCCTGATCGTTCCCACGCTCTGCGTGGGAATGCCGCCATGGACGCTCTGCGTCCGCTTGTGTGACGCGGAGCGTCACGGGATGCATTCCCACGCAGAGCGTGGGAACGAGCTGACGCTTAGTCCAGGTCGCCCATGACCCGCCCGGCAAACCCGAACACCCGGCGATGCCCGGCCAGGTCCACCAGTTCCACCTCGCGGCTCTGGCCCGGTTCGAAGCGCACTGCGGTGCCGGCCGGGATGTTCAAGCGCATGCCACGGCTGGCGGCGCGGTCGAAGGTCAGGGCGTCGTTGGTTTCGAAAAAGTGATAGTGCGAACCGACCTGGATCGGCCGGTCGCCGCTGTTGGCGACGTTCAGCGTGAGCGTGCGGCGACCGACGTTGAGTTCAATGTCGCCAGGCTGGACCTGGTATTGCCCTGGAATCATTGCGGTTGCCCCAAAGTCTTGTAGTAAATGGTGGTCGCGGTATATGTCCCGTCCGGGCTCTGGCAGTAGTCGGGCAGCTCGCCGACGCGGGTGTAGCCCATGGCCCGGTAGAATGCCTCGGCCTCGGAGCCGGCCTGGGTGTCCAGGTACAGCAGGCCGCGCTTGTGCTGGCGGGCGCCGAGTTCCAGGGCACTCATCAATTGCTGGCCCAGGCCACGACGGCGGGCCTCGCCGCGCACCAGCAGCTTCTGCACTTCGGCGCGGTTGAGGCCGTTGGGCTTCTGGCACAGGGCAAGCTGGACGCTGGCCTGCACCTGTTCATCCTTGACCACCACCCACAGCAGCAGGTGGCCCTGGTTGAGGCTGGCCTGGACCTCGTCGAAATAGGCGCGTGCCTGGTCGGCATCGAGATCGGCCAGGAACCCCACGCTGGCGCCGTATCCGACGGCGTCGAGCAACAGATCGATCAGGCCCTGGCGATAATGCGCAAAGCTTTCAGCGTGGACACGACGTAACTGGGCGGGGTTCATAGGCATCACTCTTTGTCGAAGACGGGCGGTTGCGCCCCGGGATTGAGGACCAACTGCATGAAAGTCAGATCCAGCCAGCGGCCGAACTTGGTACCCACCTGGGGCATCTGCCCGGTGGTGACGAAACCGGCGCGCTCGTGCAGGCGAATCGAGGCGGCATTGCCGCTCTCGATGGCGGCGACCATCACGTGTTTGCCGCAGGCCCTGGCGCGCTCGATCAATGCACTCATCAACAACGGGCCGAGGCCATTGCCGCGCTGGTCGCGGCAGACGTAGACCGAATGCTCCACGGTGTGCCGGAAACCGTCGAAAGGCCGCCAGTCGCCGAATGAAGCGTAGCCGAGCACGTTCTCCTCGGCGTCGACCATCACCAGCACCGGATAGCCTTGGGATTGTCGGGCGCTGAACCACGCCTGGCGATTGCCCAGGTCCACGGCCTGTTCGTTCCAGATCGCGGTGGTGTTCAGTACCGCGTCGTTGTAGATATCGCGGATCGCTGGCAGGTCTGCCAGTTGGGCGTCACGCACGAGATAAGTCATGGCGTGGCCTCAGGCGATGGGCTGGTGGACGGTGACCAGTTTGGTGCCGTCGGGAAACGTCGCCTCGACCTGGATCTCGGGGATCATTTCCGGAATGCCTTCCATCACCTGCTCGCGGCTCAGCAGCGTGGTGCCGTAGTGCATCAGCTCGGCCACGGTCTGGCCGTCACGGGCGCCTTCGAGCAGGGCCGCGGAAATATAGGCCATGGCCTCCGGGTAGTTGAGCTTCAGGCCACGGGCCAACCGTCGTTCGGCGACGAGGCCAGCGGTGAAGATCAGCAGCTTGTCTTTTTCGCGTGGGGTCAGGTCCATGTGCAATCCATAAGGGCAGATAAAAAATTCGGGCCGTAAACACAGATACCTGTGGGGACAGGCCTGTGGGAGCAAAACCTGTAAAAGCAAACCCTGTAAAAGCAAACCTGTGGGAGCCAAACCTGTAAAAGCAAAACCTGTAAAAGCAAAACCTGTAAAAGCAAAACCTGTGGGAGCAAAGCTTGCTCGCGATAGCAGCGCCTCGGTCAATCAGAAGGACCGCGTTATCGTTCATCGCGAGCAAGCTTTGCTCCCACAGAAATTCATTGCTTCCACTCCATTGCTCCCACAGAAATTCATTGTTTGCATGCCATTGCTCCGACAGGAAAGCAGATTCATGTACTCCAGATTCTCGGAGGCACGGCCTCTCTTCCAAGCAATGCAGGCCTGAGCAAGCGCCACAACTCAATCAACCACCCCCGCGCCAGCAACGCCTCGCTCGCCAGGCAGCGGGCCACGACCAGGCCGGGCAATTGGGTCAGGTCGCCGCGCACGGCATGGTCCAGGGATCGGCACTGCTCCAACAGCTCGCTGTCGATCTCGCCGGTCACCAGCAACGTGGCAAACACCGGATCACCGCCCAGCGCGATGGGTGAGTCGAGCAACCCATCACCGCCCACAATGCGCTGGCGTTCATGCCACAGCAACTGGCCGTCGCGGCGAATGTCCAACCGTGACTGGAAATGCCCCAGGTCGAACCGCTCGCCGCTGGCCGGTCGGCCGAGGGCAACCATGTCCCAGTAGAACAGGCGCCCGTCGCCCTGCAGGTCGATGCTCGTGCTGAGTTCGGCCTGGGCCGCGCTGAAGACGATGGTTTCCTGGGGCAGCCATTCCAGGGTCGCGCCGGCGGCCACGCTCAGGGTCAACTGCTGGTACGCAGGGGCGGCGGCGCGATACCACTTGGCCGCGCCGGGGCTGGTCAACTGCGCCCAGGCGCCCGGGCCGACGTGGGCCGAGATGTCCAGGCGGTCACCGCCGGCAATCCCGCCAGGCGGGTGGACGATGATGTGCTGGCACACCTCGGGGCCCTCGGCGTACAAGTGCTTCTGCACCCGCAACGGACCTTTGTGGCGGCGCTGAACCGGACGTGTGCAATCGCCGAATCGGGCGTAACCCAGTTCCAGCTCGGCATGCCAGCTGGGGGTGAACAGGGCTGATGGCGAAACAGGTAGATTCATGATTTTCTAATGATCGTCGGGACGCTAAGACTAGATCGTAACCAGCCCGCGCACACCCTCGGCTTCCATATTTTCTCCGCGCCCCTGCTGCACGATCTCGCCCCGGGACATCACCAGGTACTGATCGGCCAGCTCGGCGGCGAAGTCGTAGAACTGCTCCACCAGCAAAATCGCCATGTCGCCCCGGGCCGCCAGTTTCTTGATCACCACGCCGATCTCCTTGATCACCGAGGGCTGGATGCCTTCGGTGGGCTCGTCGAGAATCAGCAGGCGTGGACGGCTGGCCAGGGCCCGGCCAATGGCGAGCTGCTGTTGCTGGCCGCCGGACAGGTCACCGCCACGGCGCTGTTTCATTTGCAGCAGCACCGGGAACAATTCGTAGATGAATGCCGGTACCTCCTTGGCTTCGGAGCCGGGGAACCGCGACAGGCCCATCAGCAGGTTTTCTTCCACCGTCAGCCGCCCGAAAATCTCCCGGCCCTGGGGCACGTAGGCGATGCCGGCATGCACCCGTTGGTGTGGCTTGAACGTAGTGATGGCCTTGCCTTCCCAGTTCACCGCGCCTTCCTTGGCCGGCAACAGGCCCATCAGGCATTTGAGCAGGGTGGTCTTGCCCACGCCGTTGCGCCCCAGCAGGCAGGTCACCTCGCCGACCTTGGCGTCGAACGACAGGCCGCGCAGGATGTGGCTACCGCCGTAGTACTGGTGCAGTTTGTCGACTTGCAGCATGTCTTGAATTCCCCTCAAGTCCCCTGTGGGAGCAATAGTTTTCTGTAGAAGCAACCTTTCTGTAGAAGCAATACCTTTCTGTAGAAGCAATACCTTTCTGTGGGAGCAAAGCTTGCTCGCGATGAACGATAACGCGGTCCTTCCGATAGACCGAGGCGCTGCTATCGCGAGCAAGCTTTGCTCCCACAGGCTCACTCCCACAGGCTCACTCCCACACGCCCGCTCCCACAGGGGGGATGTGTTTGCAGGTCTAGCGACCGAGATACACCTCGATCACCCGCTCATTTTCCTGCACCTGTTCCAGCGACCCTTCGGCCAGCACGCTGCCTTGGTGCAGCACGGTGACGTGGTCGGCAATCGCGCCGACGAAGCCCATGTCGTGCTCCACCACCATCAGCGAATGCTTGCCCGCCAAGGACTTGAACAGCTCGGCGGTGAACTCGGTCTCGGCGTCGGTCATGCCCGCCACCGGTTCGTCGAGCAACAGCAATTGCGGGTCTTGCACCAGCAGCATGCCGATCTCCAGGAACTGCTTCTGCCCGTGGGACAGCAGCCCGGCGGCGCGGTTGACCGAGGTGGTGAGGCGGATGGTCTCGAGCACTTCGTTGATACGGTCGTGCTGCTCGCCAGTGAGTTTCGCCCGCAGGCTGGCCCACACCGATTTGTCGGTCTTGAGCGCCAGCTCCAGGTTCTCGAACACGCTCAACGCTTCGAACACCGTAGGCTTCTGGAACTTGCGACCGATGCCGGCCTGGGCGATCGCCACTTCGCTCATGCTGGTCAGGTCCAGGGTTTCACCAAACCAGGCCTTGCCATGGCTGGGACGGGTCTTGCCGGTGATCACGTCCATCAGCGTGGTCTTGCCGGCGCCGTTGGGGCCGATGATGCAGCGCAACTCGCCGACGCCGATGTACAGGTTCAAATCGTTCAAGGCCTTGAAACCGTCGAAACTGACGCTGATGTCTTCCAGGGTCAGGATGGTGCCGTGGCGGGTGTTCAGGCCAACGCCGGCCGCTTGGCCGAGGCCGATGGCGTCGCGGCTGCTGCCGGCGTCCTGGTTGGGTTCCGGCGGGAAAAAGGCGGGTTCGAGCATGAATTCGGCACTCGCTGTGATTCTCATTGTTCACCTCTTTTCTTCAGCAGACCGATCACGCCCTTGGGTAGATACAGGGTCACGACGATGAACAGCGCACCGAGGAAAAATAGCCAGTACTCAGGAAACGCCACGGTGAACCAGCTCTTCATGCCGTTGACCACACCGGCACCCAGCAGCGGTCCGATCAGCGTGCCGCGCCCGCCAAGGGCGACCCACACGGCGGCTTCGATGGAGTTGGTCGGCGACATTTCGCTGGGGTTGATGATGCCCACCTGCGGCACGTACAACGCCCCGGCCAAGCCGCACAACACCGCGCTCAACACCCAGACGAACAGCTTGAAACCACGGGGATCGTAACCGCAGAACATCAGGCGGTTTTCCGCGTCGCGCAGGGCGGTCAGCACCCGGCCGAACTTGCTGCGGGCCAGGCGCCAGCCGATGAACAGGCTCGCCACCAGCAACAACACCGTGGCAAAAAACAGCACCGCGCGGGTGCCCGGCTCGGTGATGCCAAAGCCCAGGATCGAGCGGAAATTGGTGAAGCCGTTGTTGCCGCCAAACCCGGTTTCGTTGCGGAAAAACAACAGCATCCCGGCGAAGGTCAGGGCCTGGGTCATGATCGAGAAATACACGCCCTTGATCCGCGAACGGAAGGCGAAGAAACCGAACACCAGCGCCAGCAAACCCGGCGCCAGCACCACCAGGCACATGGCCCAGAGGAAGCTGTCGGTGCCGGCCCAGTACCAGGGCAGCTCGGTCCATGACAAGAAGGTCATGAACGCCGGCAAGCCATCGCCGGCGGCCTGGCGCATCAGGTACATGCCCATGGCGTAGCCGCCCAGGGCGAAGAACAGGCCGTGGCCCAGGGAGAGCAAACCGGCGTAGCCCCAGACCAGGTCCAGGGCCAGGGCGACGATGGCGTAGCAGAGAATCTTGCCCACCAGGGTCAGGGTATACGCCGAGACGTGCAGCGGATTGTCCGCCGCCAGCAGCGACAGTAGCGGCAAGCTCAACAGCACGGCCAGGATCAGCAGGCCGACGGCGAGGGTAACTTTGGGACCGGCCTTTTGCGTGGCCGTGAGCATCAGGGGCTGGTTCATCAGTCGATTACCCGTCCTTTGAGCGCGAAGAGGCCTTGCGGACGCTTCTGAATGAACAGAATGATCAGCGCGAGGATCAGGATCTTGCCGAGCACGGCGCCGATCTGCGGTTCGAGGATCTTGTTGGCGATGCCCAGGCCGAACGCGGCGAACACGCTACCGGCCAACTGGCCGACGCCGCCGAGCACCACCACCAGGAACGAGTCGATGATGTAGCTCTGACCCAGGTCCGGGCCGACGTTGCCGATCTGGCTCAGGGCCACGCCACCGAGCCCGGCGATGCCCGAGCCGAGGCCGAAGGCGAGCATGTCCACGCGGCCGGTGGGCACGCCGCAGCAGGCGGCCATGTTGCGGTTCTGGGTCACCGCGCGGACGTTCAGGCCCAGGCGCGTCTTGTTCAGCAACAGCCAGGTCAGCACCACCACGAACAGCGCGAAGGCAATGATCACGATGCGGTTGTATGGCAGCACCAGGTTCGGTAATACCTGAATGCCGCCCGACAGCCAGGCCGGGTTGGCGACTTCGACATTCTGCGCGCCGAACACCAGGCGCACCAGTTGGATCAGCATCAGGCTGATGCCCCAGGTGGCGAGCAGGGTTTCCAGCGGACGCCCATAGAGGTGGCGAATCACCGTGCGCTCCAGGGCCATGCCGATGGCGGCGGTGATGAAAAATGCCACCGGCAGGGCGATCAGCGGGTAGAACTCGATGGCGTTCGGGGCGAAGCGCTGGAACAGCATCTGCACCACATAAGTGGAGTAGGCACCCAGCATCAGCATCTCGCCGTGGGCCATGTTGATCACCCCCAGCAGGCCGAAGGTGATCGCCAGGCCGAGGGCGGCGAGCAGCAGGATCGAACCCAGGGACATGCCGCTGAAGGCTTGGCCCAGCAACTCGCCCACCAGGAGTTTGCGTTTGACCTGGCTGAGGCTGGTTTCGGCGGCGGTGCGCACAGCGGCATCGGTTTCGACGCCGGGTTCGAGCAAACCTTCCAGGCGTGTGCGGGCCAATGGATCGCCGGTTTCCCCCAGCAGGCGGACGGCGGCCAGGCGTACGCTCGGGTTGGCGTCTACCAGTTGCAGGTTCGCCAGGGCCAGGCTCAGGGCGGCGTGTACATCTTCATCCTGCTCGCCGGCCAGTTGCCGATCAAGAAACGCCAGTTGGGCGGGGCGGGCGCTTTTTTGCAGTTGCTGCGCGGCAGCCAGGCGTACGTGGGCATCGACGGCGAGCAGTTGATGGCTGGCGAGGGCGGTTTCGATCAGCCCGCGCAAGCGGTTGTTCAGACGCAGGGTCTTGGGTTGGCCATCGACGGTCAACTGGCCTTGTTGCAGGGCGTTGATCAGTTCGACGCGCTCAGGCTCCGGCTGCGCGGCCCAGCTTTCCAGGAGTTTGGCCTGCTGGGGCGGGTTGGCGGCGACGAAGTCTTCGGCGTCGCCGGCGTGGGCGGCCATTGGTAGCAGCAAACATGCTAGGAGGAACAAACGATAAAGGGACATAGCTACGTCCTGTAAGGCGACGACGGACCCTGTGGGAGCAAAGCTTGCTCGCGATGGCGGTGTGTCTGGATGACCGCGATCGCGAGCAAGCTTTGCTCCCACAGAGTTAGGGGCTTGTTCCCAGGCTCAGTTGCTCTTCACCGCATAGTCAGGCTTCTTGTCGTTGCCGGCGATGAACGGGCTCCAAGGCTGGGCGCGAATCGGCCCTTCGGTCTGCCAGACCACGTTGAACTGACCGTCGGCCTGGATCTCGCCGATCATCACTGGCTTGTGCAGGTGATGGTTGGTCTTGTCCATGGTCAGGGTGTAGCCCGACGGTGCAGCGAAGGTCTGGCCGGCCAGGGCTTCGCGGACTTTGTCGACGTCGGTGGACTTGGCTTTTTCCACGGCTTGGGCCCACATGTGGATGCCGACGTAGGTGGCTTCCATCGGGTCGTTGGTCACGGCTTTGTCGGCGCCTGGCAGGTTCTTGGCCTTGGCGTAGGCTTTCCAGGAATCGACGAATTTCTTGTTCGCCGGATTCTCCACGGATTCGAAGTAGTTCCACGCCGCCAGGTTACCCACCAACGGTTTGGTGTCGATGCCGCGCAGTTCCTCTTCGCCCACGGAGAACGCCACGACCGGTACGTCGGTGGCTTTCAGGCCCTGGTTCGCCAGTTCTTTGTAGAACGGCACGTTGGAGTCGCCGTTGACCGTGGAAATGACGGCGGTCTTGCCGCCGGCCGAGAACTTCTTGATGTTGGCCACGATGGTCTGGTAGTCGCTGTGGCCGAACGGGGTGTAGACCTCTTCGATGTCTTTGTCTGCCACGCCTTTGGAGTGCAGGAACGAGCGCAGGATCTTGTTGGTGGTGCGCGGGTAGACGTAGTCGGTGCCCAGCAGGAAATAACGCTTGGCGCTGCCGCCTTCTTCGCTCATCAGGTATTCCACCGCCGGAATCGCCTGCTGGTTCGGCGCGGCGCCGGTGTAGAACACGTTTGGCGACATCTCTTCACCTTCGTATTGCACCGGGTAGAACAGCAGCCCATTGAGCTCTTCGAACACCGGCAACACGGATTTACGCGACACCGAGGTCCAGCAGCCGAACACCACGGCGACCTTGTCCTGGGTCAGCAACTGCCGACCTTTTTCGGCGAACAGCGGCCAGTTCGACGCCGGGTCCACGACCACCGCTTCAAGCTTCTTGCCGTTCACACCACCCTTGGCGTTGATCTCATCAATGGTCATCAGCGCCATGTCCTTGAGGGACGTCTCGGAGATCGCCATGGTGCCGGACAGCGAATGCAGGATGCCAACCTTGATGGTCTCGGCGGCCTGGACGGTCCAGGCCATGCCCATCGCGGCAATGCTTGCCGAGAGTGTAAAAGCCTTGATCAAGCTACGACGCTTCATTGTGCGATCTCCGTGGACTTATGAATTTTTTTTGAGGGCAGATGCAAACGCTGAAAGCGCTTTTGCAAGGGGTGTGCCCGGTCGGGGGAAGGCGTTGAAATGCGGGGTTGGCGTGGGACGTGTTCGAGCGGTTGCACCATGAGTGAACGCATTGTGGGGGCTGGTGCGAAGAGGTGCGCCACATTGGGGCGAGAGAGTTGCGATGCCCCTGTGGGAGCGAGCTTGCTCGCGATAGCGGTGTGTCAGTCACCTCTGATTTGACTGATCCATCGCCATCGCCATCGCGAGCAAGCTCGCTCCCACAGGTGATTTTTGTGATTCAGGAAAAGACGCCGTTCAGCGGCGGCGCATCAGGCCAATGAAAAACAGTCCGCCGATAGCGGCTGTCGCGACACCAATCGGCAAGTCTTCCGGCGCGATCAACGTCCGCGCCGCCACGTCCACCCACACCAGGAACAGGCTGCCAAGCAGCACACAAGCCGGCAGCAACCGACGATGCTCGGCGCCCACCAGGCGCCGGGCAATGTGCGGCACCATCAGCCCGACAAAACCAATCGAACCGCTGATGGACACCAGCACGCCGGTCATCAGCGAGGCGATCAAGAAGATCCACAACCGCACCTTCGCCGCGTTCAGGCCCAGGGTCACGGCGGTCTGTTCGCCGGCCATCAGCGCGTTCAGCGGCCGGGCCATGCCCAGCAGCAACACCAGTCCCAGCACCACACTGGCCGCCGGCACCGCCAGCAGTTCCCAGCGGGCCAGGCCCAGGCCGCCGAGCATCCAGAACATCACCGCCGAACTGGCGCGATGGTCACCGAGGAACAACAACAGGTTGGCCGCCGCCATCATCACGAAGGACACCGCCACGCCGCACAACAACAGGCGATCACTTTCCAGGCGACCCTGGCGGGCAGCAATGGTCAGCACCAGCAGCATGCTCAGCAGCGCACCGATGAACGCCGCCAGCGGCAGGGTCAGCAGGCCGACAATCTCGCCGACATGCAGCACCACGATCACCGCTCCCAGAGTCGCGCCAGAGGTGACGCCCAGCAGGTGCGGATCGGCCAGCGGGTTGCGCGTGACGGCTTGCAGCACCGCACCGATCAACGCCAGCCCGGCGCCGACCAAGGCACCGAGCAGCAGCCGCGGGACGCGGATCAGCCAGACGATATGCTCCTGGCCGGGCGTCCAATGTACGTCACCCACTCCGAAGGCTTTGTTCAGCAGGATGTCCCAGACCACGGCCACCGGCACCCGCGCCGGCCCGAAACCCAGGGACACCACGCACGACACCAGCAGCAGTGCGCCGAGGAACATCAACAGGGCGCCGTAGCGACGACCGTTCATTGGCCGTGGAAACCCCGTGCCAGGGTTTGCACCGCCAGCACGTTATCGATGCCCGGCGTGGCCTGCACGTAGGGGATCACGATGAAGCGCCGTTGCTGGATCGCCTCCACCGATTGCAGGGCCGGGTTGTCCAGCAGGAATTGCTGTTTCTGCTCGGCGCTGACTTCGCCGTAGTCGACGATCACGATGACCTGCGGGTTGCGCTCGACCACGTTCTCCCAGTTCACCCGGGTCCAACTGGTTTCCACGTCATCGAGGATGTTGCGCCCACCGGCTGCATCGATCAGGGCCTGGGGCATGCCCAGGCGCCCGGAGGTCATGGCGCGGTCTTCGCCGCTGTCGTACAGGAACACACGCGGTTGCTGGGCGGGCAGGTGCTTGCGCACTTCGGCCACCTGGGCCTGCATCGTGGCGATCAGCGCGTTGGCGCGATCCTGCACGTCGAAGATCTTGCCGAGGTTGCGCAGGTCGTTGTAGGTGTCCTCCAGCGAGGCCGCTGGACGCTTCATCACGAACGCGCAGGACTCGGTCAATTCATAGACATTGATGCCCAGCGGTTGCAGGGTCTGTGGGGTCAGGTCGCCACCCACGCGCATGCCGTAGTCCCAGCCGGCGAAGAAGAAATCGACGTTGGCATTGAGCAGGGTTTCCACCGAAGGGTACTTGGCGGCCAGTTCCGGCAGGCCATCGAGGATCCTGGTCATCTCGGGCGTCACCGATTTCCAGCCGCTGATGCCGCTGTAGCCGACCATGCGCGGCTTGAGGCCCAGGGCGAGCATCATCTGGGTCATGTTGATGTCATGGCTGACCGCGTGCCGAGGTGCCTCGTTGAACACCACCTGGCGATTGCAGCTCTGGATCGTCAACGGGTAGTGGGTGGCTTCGGCCAGGGCGTGGGCGCTGCCTAGCAGCAAGGGCAGCAACAGCAGGGAACGCAAAGTCATGGTTGGGTTATCCAGGTGATTCGTGGGTAGCCGGACAGCGGGTGTTCATCCACCAGGGCTTCGATGCCGAACACCTCGCGCAACAGCTCGACGGTGAGGACATCCTTGGGCGTGCCGCTGGCGACGATGCGCCCGTGTTCGATCACGTACAGGCGGTCGCAGAAGGCGGCGGCCAGGTTCAGGTCGTGGAGGCTGGCGAGGGTGCCGATGCCCAGGCCCTTGATCAGTTGCAGCAATTGCAATTGATAGTGGGGGTCGAGGTGATTGGTCGGTTCGTCGAGGATCAACAACTGCGGTTGCTGGGCCAGGGCCCGGGCAAGGATCACCCGTTGCTTCTCACCGCCCGAGAGGGTGGCGAATGCATGCTCGCCAAAGCCTGCAAGCCCGGCCGATTCCAGTGCCTGGAGCACGAGTCGACGGTCGTCGTGATTGTCGCCGTCGAACAGGCCTTTGTGGGGCGTGCGGCCCATGGCGACCACTTCCTCGACCGTCAGGCCGAAGGCGTCGGGAAACTCTTGCAGGACCACGGCGATGCGTTGGGCGCACCAGCGCGAGGACTGCTTCCAGACGTTGTGATGATCGAGTTTCACCTCGCCATGTTCCGGCCGGCTGAAGCGATAGGCGCAGCGCAACAGGCTGGTCTTGCCGCTGCCGTTGGGCCCGATCAACCCGACAAACTCCCCGGCCGCCACCTGCAACGTCACGTCACGCAGCTGGAACTGGTGATGACAGTGGCCATGGCCCAGGGGCGCCCAGGCGAGGTGGGAGAGGGTTAGGGAGGTCATGCAGCTACTCGGCATTTGGTGTGAAACACAGTCTCATTGTGGGAGCGGGCTGTGTGGGAGCAAGGCTTGCCCGCGATGAAAACGCCGCGGTCTCTTGAGGACCGCAGCGCCTGGATCGCGAGCAAGCCTTGCTCCCACAAAGCCCGCTCCCACAGTTTGAACTGTGTTCGTGGTTTGAAAGGCGGGCGCGATTGTAGAGGTTTCGCGCCGCCTTCCGTTAACGCACTGTCTTCAGTTTGAAGATGAGGCAATCTCAGGCTGGCGATTGAGCCGGGTAACGAGGCGATCCAGCAACCACACCACCACCAGCGACGCCCCCACCAACGGAAACACCACCGCCAGGGCCAGCATGATGAACACCCCGGTCTTCCAGGTCGGCAGGTCGTGACGCAGCGGCGGTACGCCGAACTTGCCTTCTGGCCGGCGCTTCCACCAGATCACCAGGCCACTCACGGCGCTGAGCAGGATCATCAGGCAAATCAGCAGCACGATGATCTGGTTCAGCGGGCCGAACATCTTGCCTTCGTGCAGCATCACCCCGGTTTCGGTGGCGCGGGCCACGACGCCGTAGTGCTCCCAGCGCACATCGGCCAGGACCTTGCCGGAGTACTGGTCCACGTGCAGGGTGGCGTCGTTACGCGGGTCGTCGGCAAACACGGCGACGGTGAACACGCCGCTGGCCGTGGTCGGCAGGGTGATGCTGTAGCCGGGCGTGACCTGGCGTTCAGTGGCGATGTCCTGCACCGCTTGCAGGCTGACAGTCGGGGCGGCGGGGCCTTCGTGCATGCCGCCGTGGCCCATGTGCTCGGCATGGTCGCCGGACATCGGCATCGGCGTGTTTTCCACCGCCCACGGCACGGTCTGGCGATGGGCGTTGTTGAGGCTGCCGGCCTCGACGTCGGACTTGGGCACGTCATTCCACATCGCCGCCGGGAAGCGGTTCCAGAGGTTGGCGTATTGCTTGCCCCAGAAGCCGGTCCAGGTCATGCCGCTGAGCAGCATCACCAGCAGCAATGCTGCGCCCCAGAAACCGACGACCACGTGCAGGTCACGCCAGAACAGCCGACCGCGTGCGCTCCAGCGCGGCCACAGCACGCCGGCTGACGATTGCCCGCGCGGCCACCACAGGTACAACCCGGAGACCACCAGCACCACGCCCCAGCCGGCGGCCATTTCCACCAGCCGGTCACCGACCGTGCCGATCAGCAACTCGCCGTGGATCGCTCGGGCCATGGCTTGCAGGTTGTTCTTCGCATCCTGCTCGCCGAGGACATCGCCGTGATACGGGTCGATGAACACGTTCAGTTCCCGGCCCTGGTCGATCACCACGAATTGCGCGCTGCGCTCGGCATTGACCGGTGGCAGGTACTGTTTGACCTGGCCTTGGGGGTAGGCCTGGCGGACCTGCTTGAGCAGGTCGTCCGCCGCCAGGGTGTGATGCCCGGCCGGCACGTTCAACAGGCTGCCGTACATCAGTGGATCGAGTTGCGGCTTGAACAGGTAAATGATCCCGGTCAGGGCCAGCATCACCATGAACGGCGCCACGAACAGCCCGGCATAAAAATGCCAGCGCCAGGCCAGGTTGTAGAAATTGGGTTTCGGTTGGCTCATCAGAAAGCGCTCCGCAGGGCAAATTGGGTTGTTATATTTTTCGGTTGCTGCGCAACCGATCGCGGGCAAGCCTTGCTCCCACAGTCTTTGTCATTGCTGTGGGCCCCGTTGTGTTCCCTCAGCAATGGAGTACCTGTGGGAGCAAGGCTTGCCCGCGATGCTTTTAGAAACTCATATCCACCTTGGTCCAGAGCGTGCGCCCCGGTTCGTTGATGGCCTGCGGGTCGCTCGCCGGGTAGCCGAACCCGGCGTTGCCGGCCAGGTTCAAGTGCTCGGCGTAGGCTTTGCCGAACAGGTTGTCGACACCGCTGCTGACCTTCCAGTGCTGGTTGATGCGGTAGGCGCCGTTGAGTGAGAACACGCCGAAGCCCGAACTCTTGCCGTAGTCCTTGCCCACCACGTTGCCCTTGTTCTCGTCGACCCGGTGCTGCGCCGCCACCACCCGCCACAGGGCGCCGGCGCTCCAGCGGTCTTCGCTGTAGGTCAGGCCCAGGCGCGCGTCCAGCGGTGGCATTTGCGCCAGGGCGCTGCCGTCGCTGCTGTTCTTGCCCCAGGCATAGGCCAGGGTGGCGTCGGCTTTCCAGCGCTCGGTCAGCTTGTAGGCCGCACCCAATTCAGCGCCCATGATCCGCGCATCGATGTTCTCGGCCCGGGAGGTGGTGCCCATCATCCCAGGGGTGTAATCGAACAGGATGTAGTCGCGCACCTGGCCGACATAACCCGACGCCCAGGCTTCGAGGGTTTCGGTCTTGTACTGCAGGCCGAAGTCGAGCTGGGTGGTTTTCTCCGGCTTGATCGCGTCGAAGGCATTCAGCGAGCCGCTGGGGCCGACGTTCGCCGAGAACAGCTCCCAGTAGTCCGGGAAGCGTTGCGCGTGACCCACACCGGCATACAGGGTGGTGGGGCTGTCGTCCAAGTCGTGTTCGTAGCGGACGAAACCGCTGGGCAGCGTGTCGGCACGGGTGTCATCGGCGGTGGGATTGGGTCGGGCCGACATGCCGGAACCGAGGCTCTGGCGGTAGTCCTTGGCCGAGGCACGGTCGAGCCGGGCGCCGGTGATCACTCGGTCGCGGTCGGCGGCGTACCAGGTCAGCTCGCCGAACACGCCGTAATTGTGGAAGTCGGCGTCCTTGGTGTACGGCAGGTCCTTGTAGGTGTCCACGCCCATGCTGCTGCGTTGGCGATGCTCGTTGGTCTGCGCGTCGAGGCCGCTGATCAGTTGCACATCAGCCCAGCGCCAGGTGGCCTTGATGCGGGCGCCGAGGGTGCGGCGGTCGACGTTGGAGGCCATGGGCCCAGCCATCATCCCGGTGCCGGACGGCGTGCGCAGGGTGTAGTTGTCCATCACGTGGTCGGCGTAGTTGTAGTAGACCTGGGCCTCGACCTTGTCCAGCACCTCGCCGATGTTCGAGCGCTCGAAACGCAGCCCGAGGCTTTCGCGCTTGAACTGCGAGCCGTCCATGCCGCGCCCGGCGTAGCGCGCTTCACCGTCGCCCTTGCCGGCCGTCAATTCCAGCAGGGTATCGGCGTCCGGCGTCCAGCCGAGGGCGACGTCGCCATTCCACTTGTCATAGCGTGACGGCACGCTGTCGTTGTTGCCGTCGCGGTAATCGTCCGAATGCGCGGTGTTGCCGATCACCCGTACATACCCCAGCGGCCCACCGGCGGCGGCATCCACCACTTTGTCGAAACGGCCGTTGGAGCCGGCCAGTACACTGGCGTTGACCCGCGAGCCGAGCTCGCCGAACTGTTCCGGCTCGCGCTCGAACAGGACGGTCCCGGCCGATGCGCCGGGGCCCCAGAGCACGGTTTGCGGGCCTTTGATGACGGTGAGCTTGTCGTAGGTTTCCGGCGATATGTAGGACGTCGGCGCGTCCATCCGGCCTGGGCAAGCACCCAACAGCATGCTGCCGTTGGTGAGGATGTTCAGCCGTGAGCCGAACATGCCGCGCAACACCGGGTCGCCATTGGTGCCGCCGTTGCGCACCAGGGCGAAGCCGGGGATGGTCTTGAGGTAGTCGCCGCCGTCACTGGCCGGCACCGGTTGGCGCGGGTCCTTGGGGTTGGTGACGATGGTCAGGGGCGAGCTGGGGGCGATGGCGGTGATGACCGTCGGGCTCAGTTCTTCGACCTGCTTGTCGTGATGCTCGTGCTCATCGGCAAGTACGAGTGGGGTGAGCAGCAGGCCGCACAGGGCGGCGATGGTTTGGCGTAAACGAACTCGTGGCTCGTTCAGGGGGCAGCGAACCTGGGCAGCGCCCAAAGCGATGTCAGCAGAAAACCTGGACATGATGATTCCATCGAACAAACGTAGACGACGCGGTCGGGCAGCGTGGGACTGTCTTGTACGACCGAGTGAGGTAAGTGTCGGCTTACGCGTCGAGGGGCGGTGCGCGGGTGCGGGCACCTGGGAAGAACGCTGGCCGGGCATGGCCCAGGCGTGGGGAAGGGCTGGTGTAGGTGTTGGTGTGGGGTGTGTCGAAGACCGCGAAGGTGTGACCGCCAGGCAGTGCGGGGCAATTGAACAGCAGGCTGCAATAGCCGCACTTTTCCCACAACGCATGGTGCTCGCTCTGGGGCGGGCAGTGTTCGGCTGCCGGCGCTTCGTGCGCCGACATGTCCATGCCCATCTCCATGTTCATGTCCATGGACACAGGCATGGACATACGCTGACCCATCGGCATCGACTGGGAAATCAGCGGGCCGATAAAGATCATCAGCATGGCGAACAGGCTGATCCAGCTGCCGCGTGTCAGGCTCATGGGCTGACGGCGGGGCATGGACTGCCTGGCGCGAAGAGGTTGCACGGGCGGATACGACTACTGGGCGTGCATGTGCGTCTTGGTGCCGTCGGGTGCTTTTTTCTGCACCGCAACGTCGACCGTGACATCCCCGGCTTTTTCAAAATGCAGGGTCATGGCAAAGCGTTTGCCATCGCTGAGCAGGCTGCGGTCCTTCAGGTCCAGCAGCATCACGTGATACGCCATCGGCGCGAAGGTGACGGTCGCACCGGGGGCGATATCGACGACGGGCACCGGCTGCATTTTCATCAGGTCGTTTTGCATCACATGCTCGTGGAGCTCGGCCTTGCCGGCAATCGGCGAGTCGACGCTGAGCAGCTTGTCGGCGGTGGTGCCGCCGTTGTGAATCACGAAATACGCGGCCACGGTCGGTGCGTTGGGCGGCAACTCCTGGGACCACGGATGGGCGATCTCAAGCTCGCCCACCTTGTACTGGTGAGCTTGGGCGAAGCCGACGGGAAGCAATAGGGCAGCCAGCAGGATAAGTCTGTTCAACATGGCAATTCTCCGGAACGATTCAGGGGCGCAGTTTGATGCGGGAAGAATCAGGCCAGAGGCGAGGCACGGGGATTGAGGCTGGGCCATTGCTGGCGTGGCGTGGGGCTGTCGAGTTTTGAATGGACGGCACTGCGATGGGCCAGCTGTGCATCCAGATACAACTGCGGGACATGCCCGGCGAGCGCCACCAACGGCGCTGAACCGGAGCAGCACCAGCAATGTTGCATGGTCGAGTGATTGTCTTTCTGCGGTGTGTCTTGTTCGAGTTTGCCCAGGGAAATCGCCAGCATCTTTGTGCCGCTGGAGGAACAGAAACTGCCCCACAGCAGTTGCTCGGCTGGCGAATTGGCGGTTGCACCGCCACTGTTGGAAAGCGGCATGGCAAGCATGTTGAACAGCACTGCGAAGCAGGCGATCCAGGCAAATGCAAGCCGTTGTCGGGACATGGGGCAATCCGCTCGATGGGCGATCAGGTGGCGGTATTTAGCCTGATCGGGGTTGAGAAGTAAAAAGGCCACGTGCGGTGTAGGGTCGCAGGGCTGGTGTTAACAGTAGCAACAGATCTTCAAGTGAGTGCTTTTGTGGCGAGGGATTTTGATCAGTTGGTACTCGATTGTTCTATATCTTCATTGGGAGTGGCTTGCATCATCCCTTTTGCCTGTGCGACGTCGTTAAGGGCCGCGCGAATCAGTATCCCATCACCGGCATCCTCTTCGAAACAGGCAACCAGATAAGCGACCATTTCCTCATATGTATTGAGATAGGTTGCAGCGTCAAAACGCGTGAGTTTTTCGACCATGACTGACTCTCCATTGGTAATGTCATCCACCTTCTGACGGTGCATGAGATCCTTGTGGCGAGGGAGCTTGCTCCCGCTGGGGCGCGAAGCGGCCCTAAACCGGACATTGCGGTGTTTCAGGAAAATAGCGTTCACCTTCTTTGGGGCTGCTGCGCAGCCTAGCGGGAGCAAGCTCCCTCGCCACAGGGCTCAGATGGCATTGAAGAGATTGCGAAGGATCATTCTCGCCATCTCCTGCTCTCCGTTCAAAAGCAGAGTGACGGCTTCATCCAGCAGGATTTTGGCGAATTCAGGATCACACCTGACGCGTTCGATGATCGTGTGCTTATAGCTTCGAGTGAGAGGCATAGCCTTACCTTTGAAAATCTAATGGCGTGAGCATTCATTGTGGCGAGGGGATTTATCCCCGTTGGGCTGCGTAGCAGCCCCAAGAGCAGTGAATGTAGTCCGCCAGACAAAACTGTGAGCTTATGTTTTGGGACTGCTTCGCAGCCCAGCGGGGATAAATCCCCTCGCCACAGGGGTGGGTTTGACCAATCGATTTTGATCAAACCCAACGTCCTGTCGCTTATCTCGGGTCGACCACATCCAATGCCCGATTCGCCAACAACTGGCCCAGCTCAATCATCTGCTGGACCCCTTGCGCGATATGTCGTCGCGAGCCCTCCAGATCGAATGCGAGGTCGCTGACCATGGCATTGGCCGAGGCCAGGGTTTCGCTGAGGTTGGCGAGCAGGCATTCGGCGTCGATGTTAGGTGCGATGACGAAAAGTGTATCTAGCCTGTCGGATGGTTCTTTGTCGGCTGACGGCTTGAGGTAATAGTCCAAGGCGCGGGTGGCCGCATCGTCGAGTTTTTTGGCGTTGGCCGACTGGCAACGGGATGTGTGGTCGTCTGGGGTTGGGGGATTCGGTGTGTTCTTGAACATTGCTGGAAACTCCATGTTATGGAGCCGCAACCGTTTCGCGACTAAACGAAGGGCGGCGGCTGTGCGCAGGTTAGTCGACCGGGGAGTCCAGCATTACCGGCGCGCCCGAAGGCGCCCTGCGCACAACCACCATCAAGTGCAGGGATGAAATACCTGACTGACGAAGCTTGTGAACCCGCTGAAAACCTCGGGCGACTAAACCCGATCACTGAAGGGCAGTGACGGGAATCAAGTTACCGAGGGCCTCCAAGGCGCACAAGCCGGCGGATTCTGGCGTAGTTGTAGGCAGCGACGCAAGGTGATGTAGCCTGCTGACGTAGTTCTGACAGGACAGGCTTGTAGGACGGTGCAGGTTTCCGTCAGACCAGTTGCCGCAGCCCCTGCAACATCTCATCCACCGTCCCAAACTCCCGATCCACCCCCGCCAACACCGGCCGCTTCAACACCAACACCGGCAACCTCCGTTCCCGCGCCACCTCCAGCTTCGGCTCGGTGGCCGTGCTGCCGCTGTTCTTGCTCACCAGCACATCGATCTGCCGCCGTTCGAACAGCTCACGCTCGCCCTCGATGTGAAACGGTCCACGGGCCCCAATCACTTCGCAGCGCTCATTGCCGGGGTAAACGTCCAGGGCTCGCAGGGTCCAGAATTGCTCGGGCGGGATTTCATGCAGATGTTGCAGAGGCTCACGACCGAGGGTGAACAGGGGGCGGTGGAAGGGTTGCAGGGCCTGGATCAGTTCGGCCCAGTCGGCCACTTCGCGCCAGTCATCGCCGGCCCGGGGTTGCCAGGCCGGGCGGCGCAGCGCCCAGCAGGGGACGGCGCAGGCACGGGCGGCGTGGGCGGCGTTGTGGCTGATTTGGGCGGCGTAGGGGTGGGTGGCGTCCAGCAGCAGGTCGATGCCCTCGGCGCGGATGAACTGTGCCAACCCTTCGGCGCCGCCGTAGCCGCCGACGCGCACCTGGCAGGTCAAGTCCGTGGGGACGCGACCAATGCCGGCCAGGCTGTAGATGTGTTGTGGGCCGAGGGTGCGGGCGATGGCCAGGGCTTCGGTGACGCCTCCCAGCAGCAGGATACGTTTCATTTCAAAACTCCCGCGTGGCCGACGATCCCGCCCTGGCGGTCGATGGCGAAGACTTCGACCTGGACCTGGGCCGGCACCACGCTGCGAGCGAAGGCCAGCGCGTGCTCACACACAGCATCGCCAAGGGCGATGCCGGCGGCGCTGGCCATTGCCAGGGCTTGCTGGCTGGTGTTGGCCGCGCGGATGCCTTGCTGCAAAACCTCATCGGCACCGATGGCGGCGGCCCACTCGGCCAGTTGTGGCAGGTCGATGCTCGAGTGACGGCTGTGCAGGTCCATGTGGCCGGCGGCGAGTTTGCTGATTTTGCCAAAGCCGCCGCAGAGGCTGAGCTTATCCACCGGGACCTTGCGCACATGTTTGAGCACGGCGCCGACGAAATCACCCATTTCGATCAGGGCGATTTCCGGCAGGTTGTAGACCCGGCGCATGGTGTCTTCGCTGGCGTTGCCGGTGCAGGCGGCGATGTGCAGATAGCCGTTGGTTTTTGCCACGTCGATACCCTGGTGGATCGAGGCAATGTAGGCCGCGCAGGAGAACGGCCGGACGATGCCGCTGGTGCCGAGGATCGACAGGCCGCCAAGAATCCCCAGGCGCGGATTCATGGTTTTCAGCGCCAGGGCTTCGCCGCCCTCGACATTGACCGTGACTTCGAAACCGCCGACGTAACCGCTTTCCTCGGCCAGCCGACCCAGGTGGTCGTTGATCATTTTGCGCGGCACCGGGTTGATCGCCGGTTCACCGACGTTCAGCACCAACCCCGGTCGCGTCACCGTGCCGACGCCGCGACCCGCGACGAAACGCACACCGGGCTCGGCGATCAAGCGCACCTGGGAAAACAACAGGGCGCCGTGGGTCACGTCCGGGTCATCGCCCGCATCCTTGATCGTCCCGGCTTCGGCGCCTTGTTCGGTCAGCCGGCAGAACTCCAGGCGCATCTGCACCTGCTTGCCCTTGGGCAGTACGATTTCCACGGCATCGGCTTCGGTGCCGCGCAGCAGTAATCGAGCGGCCGCCAGGCTGGTGGCCGTGGCGCAACTGCCGGTGGTCAGGCCGCTGCGCAGCGGGGCGGGTTGTTCGGCGGTTTCGTCACGCATCGAGAGGTTTGACCAGGTCGAGCAAGGTGATCGGCAAGGCCTGGCGCCAGGTGTCGAACTCGCCCAAGGGCTGGGCCTGGGCGATGTGGATGCGGGTCAGTTCACCGCCGTGACGTTCGCGCCAGTGCATCAGGGCCGTTTCGCTTTGCAGGGTCACGGCATTGGCGACGAGCCGGCCGCCGGGCTTGAGTTGGGCCCAGCAGGCGTCGAGCACGCCTTCGCGGGTGACGCCGCCGCCGATGAACACCGCGTCCGGCCGCTCCAGGTTCTCCAGCGCCTGGGGGGCTTTGCCGCGAATCAGTTGCAGGCCAGGCACACCGAGGGTGTCGCGGTTGCGTTCGATCAAGCCTTGGCGGCCTTCGTCGGCTTCGATGGCCAGGGCCCGGCAACTGGGGTGGGTGCGCATCCATTCGATGCCGATGGAGCCGCTGCCGGCGCCGACATCCCAGAGCAACTCGCCGGGGGTCGGGGCGAGGCGGGCGAGGGTGATGGCGCGCACGTCGCGTTTGGTCAACTGGCCGTCATGCTCGAAGGCGGTGTCCGGCAAACCGGCCAGGCGTGACAGGCGCGGTGTCGACGGTTCGGCCCGGCATTCGATGGCGATCAGGTTCAGGTCGGCGACGGTGTCATCGGACCACTGCGCGGCGCAACCGTCGATCCGTCGTTCCGCCGCACCGCCCAAATGCTCCAGCACGGTCATGGTGCTCGGGCCGAAGCCGCGCTCGCGTAGTAGCGTTGCCACGGCGGCGGGGCTGTGGCGGTCGTTGCTCAGCAGCAACAGCCTGACACCTGTGGATAAGTGAACATTGAGCGCCGCCAGGGGCCGCGCCACCAACGACAGCGTGACCACCTCTTGCAACGGCCAGCCCAGGCGCGCCGCGGCCAGCGAGCAGGAGGAGGGCGCGGGGATGACCAGCATCTGATCACTCGGCACCTGTTTCGCCAGGCTGGCGCCCACGCCGTAGAACATCGGATCGCCGCTGGCCAGCACGCACACCGGTTCACCCTGCCGAGCGAGCAGCGGTTCCAGGGAAAACGGGCTGGGCCACAGCTCCCGATGGCCGCGGATGCACAGTGGCAACAGCGCCAGTTGCCGGTCGCTGCCGACAATGTGTGACGCCCGCAGCAAGGCATGGCGAGCCGTTCGGCCCAGGCCCTTGAAGCCGTCTTCACCGATGCCCACTACGGTCAGCCAGGGGGTCATCTCTGTTCCTCGAATAATTGGGTTGATCGACAGGCGTGTTGCCACCGCGAACCGGGCCGCCATCATACCGCGCCCCGGCGGATCAGGCGCCAGGCGCAACATCATTGTGGCTGCTGGACCGCTTTCGCGAGCAGGCTCGCTCCCACAGGGGATTGGGGGGCACACGGGATTGGTGAACACCTCGATCAAAACTGTGGGAGCGAGCCTGCTCGCGAAGGCGGCGGAACAGACGACATCATTGGGTCAGGCCGCCCGTGTTCTTGAGCAATCCCACGTCAATCCGACCAGCAAGCTTTTCCTGCCCCCTGGCAAAGCAGGCATAATGGCGACCTTTCGCCGATGCGGCGCTTCAACTTGCCGGTCTTCCCTTGAACGAACGTCCATCCTCCAACGTCGTACGCCCCTCCGGTTGCCCGGGGTTGCTGCGTGTCGTCCAGGCGCTGGACGGTGGGATCTGTCGGATCAAGCTCGATGGCGGTTCCATCCAGGCGGATCAGGCCGAAGCCGTAGCTTTTGTGGCCGAGCGGTTCGCCGCAGGCGTGATCGAGGCGACCAACCGGGCCAACCTGCAAATCCGCGGGATCGGTCCCGGGCACGACGCGCTGATCGAGCCATTGCTGGCCGCCGGGCTTGGCCCGCGCAAGCCGGCCGGCGATGACGTACGCAACCTGATGCTCAGCCCGTCGGCCGGGATCGACCGGCAGATGCTGTTCGACACCCGGCCATTGGCGGCGCAGATCCTCTTCACCCTGCAAACCCACGAACGCTTCCCTGAGTTGTCGGCCAAGTTCGCCGTGCAACTGGACGGTGGTGAAGCGTTGGCGATGCTCGAACATCACCATGACCTGTGGTTGTCGGCCCTGGTCCGTGATGGCGAGCCTTGGCTGGCCTTCGGCTTGGCCGGTTGCCCATTGGATAAACCGGCAGGCAGGGTGCCCCTGGCCCAGGGGCATGCCTTGGTGGTGGCGGTGCTGGAACTGTTCCTCGACCTGGCGCGCCCGGACCAGATCCGCATGCGTCACTTGTTGGCTGAAATCCCCAGCGATGAATTCATGACCCGATTGGCCCGCCGCGTGCCGCTGCAAACGTGCCTGGATTGGCAGCGGGACAGGGCCAGCGACGGACTGCACCTCGGCGTTCATCCCCAGCATGACGATCGCGTCTACGTCGGCGCGGCGGCGCCCCTTGGCCGACTCGACGCCGGCATGCTGCGGGGGGCGGCGCAATTGGCACGGGAGAAGGGCAACGCAAGCCTTCGTTTCACCCCTTGGCAAAGCCTGCTGCTGCCCAACGTGCGCCGCGAGGACGCCGACGAAGTGCTGGCGCGGCTTGAGGGGTTGGGCCTGTTGTGCTCGGTCGATCAGCCCCTGGCACAACTCATCGCCTGCACCGGTTCCAGTGGCTGCGGCAAAGCCCTGGCCGACACCAAGGCCGACGCTCGCCAACTGGCCGAGCTGTTGCAACGCCAGGGCCAGACCCTGAAGGTCCATCTGTCGGGCTGCCCGCGTTCCTGCGCGGCAGCCCATATCGCGCCCGCCACCTTGCTGGCGGTCGCCCCCGGTCGTTATGACCTGTATTTTCGCGATGCCACGCTGCCGGGTTTCGGCGCGTTGCAGGCACACAATCTGACTATTGAAGCGCTCGGCCACTGGCTCGACGCTCGCCCCCGGAGCCCCCTTGATGCTTGATTACATCCGCGACGGTCAGGAGATCTATCGCAACTCCTTCGCGATCATCCGCGCCGAAGCCAACCTGGCGCGCATTCCGGCCGACCTGGAAAAACTCGCGGTGCGGGTGATCCACGCCTGCGGCATGGTCGAGGCCATCGATGGCCTGCAGTTTTCCGAGGGCGCGGGCACGGCCGGGCGCCAGGCGCTGGCTGCCGGTGCGCCGATCCTGTGTGATGCGCGGATGGTCTCCGAAGGCGTGACCCGGGCTCGTCTGCCGGCCAACAATCCGGTGATCTGCACCTTGCGCGACGAGGCCGTGCCGGCATTGGCCCTGGAGCTGGGCAACACCCGTTCGGCGGCGGCGCTGGAGCTGTGGCGCCCGCACCTGGAAGGCAGCGTCGTGGTCATCGGCAACGCGCCGACCGCGCTGTTCTACCTGTTGGAAATGCTCGATGCCGGCGCGCCGAAACCGGCACTGATCCTCGGTTTTCCGGTGGGCTTCGTCGGCGCCGCCGAGTCCAAGGCGATGCTGGCGGCCAACAGCCGCGGCGTGCCGTTCGTGATCATGCAAGGCCGCCTGGGCGGTAGCGCCATGGCCGCCGCCGCCGTCAACGCCCTCGCTACGGAGATTGAATGATGCAGCAGCCTGGACGTCTGATCGGCCTCGGCGTGGGCCCCGGTGACCCGGAACTGATTACGGTCAAGGCCCTGCGCCTGTTGCGCGAATCGCCGGTGGTGGCGTACTTCGTCGCCAAGGGCAAGAAGGGCAACGCCTTCGGCATCATCGAGGCCCATTTGCAGGACGCGCAGACGTTGTTGCCGCTGGTCTACCCGGTCACCACCGAAGCGCTGCCGGCGCCGCTGTCCTATGAACAGGTGATCGCCGACTTCTACGACACCGCCGCCGAGCAGTTGGCCGTGCACCTGGATGCCGGTCGCGACGTGGCCGTGATCTGTGAGGGCGATCCGTTTTTCTACGGCTCCTACATGTACTTGCACGATCGCCTGGCCGAGCGCTATGAGGCCCAAGTCATTCCCGGCGTGTGCTCGATGCTGGGCGGGGCCTCGGTGCTCGGTGCGCCGCTGGTCTATCGCAACCAGAGCCTGTCGGTGCTCTCCGGCGTCCTGCCCCACGACGATCTCAAGCGTCGCCTGGCCGACGCCGATGCGGCGGTGATCATGAAGCTGGGGCGCAATTTCCCCAAGGTTCGCCAAGTGCTTCAGGAATTGGGTATGGACGGACGGGCGCTGTACGTCGAGCGGGCAACCATGGCCAACCAGAAAATCGTGCCGTTGGATGAAGTCGAGCCGATGTCTTCGCCGTACTTCTCGCTGATCATTGTCCCGGGCGAACGGTGGCAGGGTTGATGACTTCTACCGCGCCGGCCATCGTCATCCTCGGCCCGGGCAGCCTCGCAACGGCCCGGCGGATCCAGCAACGTTATCCCGAAGCCTTGATCCACGGCCTGGCCGGGCGAGTCGAGGGCGCGGATCGCCAATACCTCGAGTTCGGCGCGACGTTGCGCGAGCTCTACCAACAGAACACACCAATCATCGCCCTGTGCGCGGCGGGCATCGTCATCCGCACCCTGGCGCCGCTGTTGCTGGAAAAAGGCGTCGAGCCGCCGGTACTGGCGGTGGCCGAGGATGGCAGCGCCGTGGTACCGCTGCTGGGCGGCCTGGGCGGGGTCAACGTCATGGCCCGGGAGATCGCGGCAACGCTGCAAGTGGCGCCGGCGATTACCACCAGCGGCGAATTGCGTTTTGGCACCTGCCTGCTCAATCCACCCAGCGGCTACAGCCTTGGCGACCTGGAGCAGGGTAAGCGCTTTGTCTCCGACCTGTTGGCCGGTGAGCCGGTGCGCATCGAAGGTGCAGCGCCGTGGTTGGATCAGGCGCAGTTGCCGCAAGACCCGCAAGCCCGACGCACGATCCACGTCGGCCATGCCGAGCGTGAGGCGAGCGCCCATGAACTGCTGATTTATCCGCGCAGTGTCGCGGTGGTGGTGAGCGCCGAGGTGGCTGACCTGCCGGGCGCCATTCGTGCCGCTTTGCAGCAAGCCAACGTGGCGATTCCGAGCCTGGCGTGCCTGGTGGCGGCGCAGACGCTGATGGCCAGCACGGCCTTGCGTGAAGCGGCGCTGGAACTCGGGGTGGCGCTGCGCTTTGTGGCGATGACCGGCGATGCCGCCACCTTGGCGCGCAGTTCGGTGCCGGCGGCGAACATCCTTTCGGCGACGGACAACCTGGCCATCGCCGTTGCTGCGCGACCCTTGGAGGTGACCCAAATCGGTCGTCCGCGCGGACGCCTGGCGGTGATCGGCCTGGGGCCGGGCGCGGCCGAACTGATGGTGCCGGCGGTGAAGGCTGAACTGGCGCGGGCCACCGATGTGCTTGGCTACGAAACCTATGTGCGCATGGCCGGCCCGTTTCGCGACGATCAAGTGCTGCACTGCACCGACAATCGCGAAGAAATGCAGCGTGCGCGACACGCCTTTGAATTGGCCGCCCAAGGCCGTTCGGTGATCGTGGTGTCGTCCGGCGACCCGGGTGTATTCGCCATGGCGGCGGCGGTGCTCGAAGCGTTGCACGAGTCCAGCGACCCGACCTGGCACCAGGTTGACCTGGAGATCCTGCCCGGTGTGTCCGCCTCCCTCGCCACCGCCGCCCAGGCCGGTGCGCCGTTGGGGCATGACTTCTGCGTAATGTCGCTGTCGGACAATCTCAAGCCATGGTCGATCATCGAAAAACGCCTGGACCTGGCGGCCGAAGCCGATCTGGCGTTGGCTTTCTACAACCCGATTTCCCGTGCGCGGCCGTGGCAATTGGGGCGAGCGCTGGAGATCGTCGCCCAGCACCGCACGCCGGAGACGCCGGTGGTGTTGGGGCGTGACATCGGTCGTCCGGGCCAGACCCTGCGTGTCACCACGTTGGGGCAGCTCACGGCCGAGCAGGTGGATATGCGCACCATGGTCCTGATCGGCTCCTCCACCACCTGCGTGTTCCCGCGCGCATCCGGTGGAAACTGGGTGTATACGCCGCGCTGGTATGGGGCCAAACCTGCCTGAACCGCGACACTGCTCTGTGGTGGGGGGCGTTACTGTGGCGAGGGAGCTTGCTCCCGCTGGGCTCTGTAGGAGCTGGCGAAGCCTGCGATCTTTTGATTTTGATCTTTTGCTCTCGATTCAATTGTCAGTGGAAAGATCGCAGCCTCGTTGCACTCGACAGCTCCTACGGCGCAGCCCAGCGGGAGCAAGCTCCTATCAAACAAAACGCAAGCACTTGATTTTCTATAACAAATTCCAGGTCAAGGCTGCACGGTAGCGAGAATGTTCAATTTCCACTGAAAATGTGGTTGCCCAGAATCTATGGCCAACTATCAGACCGCCTTCGCGAGCAGGCTCGCTCCCACAATTGGACCGAAGTACGACCGGAAGAGCCAGGTCGGCTACTAGGCCGCCTCGGCGTGGACGTTGATCTCGGCGCCCCGTTAAC
>NZ_MUOA01000053.1:0-44428 GCF_002001065.1 Pseudomonas sp. A25(2017)
TTTGAACACTTGAAGGGTTCACCCAGAGGCGCAGGCTTGTTCCTATCGTCGGTCTAGGCCAGATGCATTCTTTATCGGCGCTTGGGTGAAAGGAGGAGGGGTGAAATCTCCCACGGTCTGTACTGCGGCTAACAGTCAGAATCGAGCTTTGTCCCTCCTCCTCCCTTCAAGTCCTACCATACAAGCGAGCTTGCTCGCGATGAGGCCAGCAAGCCCAACATTCATGTGACTGAACCATCGCCTTCGCGAGCAAGCTTTGCTCCCACAGGAGGAACGCGGTCCCCATCAAGAACCAGGTCGGCTGTTAGGCCGCCTCGCGGTGGACGTTGATCTCGGGCGCCCCGTTAACCACGCTGGCCGAACGCAGGCATTGTGGAGTGGGCAACCCGGCATGGCTGCCGGGTTAGCCGCGCTGGGCCATGGATGGCCCTTCGCGGCGGGCCCACGGAGCAATGCCGGAGTGAGGGCACACCGAGCCTAGGCGAGGTGCCAAGTGGTGGGGCATGAGCGCTTTGGTTACTTTCGACTGGGCCGGCTTCCGGGCTTTTCGAAAGTGACCCGCCGTCAGGGCGGAACCCTAAGTAGCCGTTACCGCAGAAACGGATATACACACCGCCCTCACAGCCGACCAAGCTTTGTGGGAATGGTCGGACAAGATTCTGATTCGAGCCGAATTTTCCGACGAGTTCTGGCGGTTGCCGGGTGGGAAGAACTCTGGCTAACCTTTTCCCGTCGCTGCCAATTCAGCGTCCGGGCGTCGCGGCCCGAAAAACTTGGTAATCCATTCCCTCTTTGGAGTACCGCAATGAGTGACAAACCCCTACCACCTTCAGAAACCAATAACGCTTCTCCTGACGCCAGCCTTAACCCAAAAGGGCTTGATGAAGCCGCCAAACGCGCCCTCGACTATTACCTCGGCCCAAAGCCCGAAACCAAAAAGAAACCCGCCTCAAACCAGTTGTTCACTGTCGTGGCCGGCATCGACACCGAATGTCTCCTCACCAACCTCAGCGAAACCCTGGCCTGCGCCAACGCAACGATCAGCGACCTGGCCTTCGAACTTGAAGGCTCGCGGCGGCATATCGCCTTGGGGGTACAGCAATTGATTGAGTTGAGTGAATTATTGGCCAATCGTGTTCTGGACGAGCGGGTACCTGTGCCGGAGGGCTAGAGAGCGGCGTTACAGAGGGTGAACGCCGAACCCGTGGCAAGGGAGCAAGCTCCCTCGCCACAGGGGTAAGCGTGAGCTTCAAAACCGTGGCTCAATCCAGCCCAAGCTTCTTCAACCGATACCGCATCGACCGAAACGACAACTTCAACCGCTGCGCCGCCGCCGTGCGGTTCCAGCGGGTTTCCTCCAGCGCCTGGAGGATGAGCTTGCGCTCGACGTCTTCCAGGTAATCCTCCAGGTTGTCGACCTGCATCAAATCGGGATTACCTGCCTCAGTAGTACTATTGCCCTCGGCCAAACGCAGATCATCCGCTTCGATCTGCTGCTGTTCGCAAAGGGTGTAGGCCCGTTCGAGCATGTTCTCCAGTTCCCGCACGTTGCCCGGGAAGCGGTAACTCCTGAGAGCGTCCAACGCCTGGGGATGCAACTTGGCCGGTGGACTACCGGTGTTGGCTGCCAGGCGCTGAAGCATGTGGTTGGCCAGCAGCTCGATGTCTTCACGGCGTTCACGCAACGGCGGGACGCGCAGTTCGATGACGTTCAGCCGGTAATACAAATCCTGGCGAAAGCGCCCGGCGGCGACTTCGCTGTCCAGGTCCTTGTGGGTGGCGCAGAGGATTCGCACATCCACCACTTCTTCCTGCTGGCCGCCAACAGCGCGCACGGCTTTTTCCTGGATGGCTCGCAGCAGCTTGACCTGCATCGCCAAGGGCAGGTCGGCCACTTCATCGAGAAACAAGGTCCCGCCATGGGCGGCCTGGAACAGCCCGGGCTTGTCCTCGATGGCGCCGCTGAAGCTGCCTTTTCGATGGCCGAAAAACTCGCTTTCCATCAGCTCCGTGGGAATTGCCCCACAGTTGACCGGTACAAAGGGCAGGTTGGCCCGGGGGCCTTGTTCGTGGATCAGCCGGGCGACCAGTTCCTTGCCGCAGCCCGATTCCCCGCTGATGTACACTGGTGCCTGGCTGCGGGCGAGTTTTTCGATCTGCTTGCGCACGCTGAGCATCGGTGGCGAGTTGCCCAGCAGGCTGCGCTCGAGGGTGGTGCCCGGCGTGGCGACCGGCGGCAGGCGCAGGGCACTGGTGACCAGCTCCCGCAGCCGACCCAGGTCGACCGGTTTGGTCAGGAAGTCGAAGGCGCCAGCCTTGAGGGCGTCGATGGCGGTTTCCAGGCTGCCATAGGCCGTGATCATCGCCACGGGCAGTTGGGGGTAACGTTGTTGGATGTGCTGCACCAGTTCCAGGCCGGTGCCATCGGGCAGGCGCATGTCGGTCAGGCACAGGTCGAAGGCATCCCCGGCCAGCAGGGCTTGGGCCTCGGCAAGGTTCTTGGCGCTGCGGGTGTCGAGTTTCATCCGGCCCAGGGTGATGTCCAGGAGTTCGCGGATGTCCGGCTCGTCATCGACGATCAGGATTCGTTGCCGTGAGCGATTATTCAAATCTGTTTCCGTCCGTGAGCAAAGGTGATGCGAAAGCAACCGCCGCCTTGGCGTGGTTTGAAGTCTAGGCGGGCCTGGTTGCTTTCGCACAGCTCACGGGACAGATAGAGCCCAAGGCCGGTGCCCTGGCTGCTGGTGGTAAAGAAAGGTTCGAACAAATGCGCCTGCTGCTCGGGCGTGACACCGGGGCCGTTGTCGATGATGTCCAGCGTGGACAGCTGGCTATGGGGGTCGATGAACAGTTTCAGCCAGGCCTCGGCCTGTTCGTGGGCCATGGCGCTGTGGCGCCAGGCGTTGCGCAGCAGGTTGTCGAGTACCTGGGTCAACTGGTCGGGGTCCATCAGCGTGATGTAGTCCCCTGGGTCGATGCTCAGGTGCAAGTGCTGGTGCTCGGCCATGCTTTCGCGGGCCTGCCGGACGAACTGGTCGAGCCAGCTCCGCAGGTCGAGGCGTTGGGGGGTGGTTTGCTGGCGGCGAGACAGCTGCAGGACGTTTTCAATGACGCGGTTCATTCGTTGGGAGTGATCTTGAATAATCTGCGTCAGACGCCGATCCGCGTCGTTCAGTTCCTCGGATTCGCGCAGTAATTGCGCCGCGTGGCTGATGGCGCCCAAGGGGTTGCGAACTTCATGGGCGATGCCAGCAGTGAGGCGCCCGAGGGACGCGAGTTTCAACTGCTGGGCCTGCTGGGCAACCTGGGCCAGGTCTTCAAGGAACACCAGGATCTGCTGCTGATCTTGATGCCCCAAGGCGATGAAGCTCGGTTGCAGGGTCAGGCCCGTGCCGGTAACGGTCAGGCTGGACGGGCGCAGGCTGGGGTTGTTTCGCCACAATTGCAGGCGTTCGACCAGGGCGGTGGAGTAATCGTCGAGCTGCTGGCCCACCAGATCGTGCATGCCCAGCAGGTTCAGCGCGCTTTCGTTGGCCAATTGCACCCGACGCTCACGGTCAAGCACCAGGATGCCGGTGCGCATGCGTTGCAGGATCAGGGCGTTGAGCGCTTCCAGGCCGATCACCTCGCTGGCCCGTTGCTCGGCCAGGGTTTCGCTGGCTTCCAAGCGTCGGGTCAGGCCTTGCACCAACAGCGCGGCGGCAAAGCACAGTGCCCCCAGGGTGCCGGCCTGCAGATAACTGCTGGGACGGTTCGAGTCGCTCAAGCCAAGAAAGAAACTCGAACCGACGATGCCGAGGGTGGCGACGGCCGCGATCAACAGGCCGATGCGGCCGCGCAACAGTGTGTTGCCGATGGCCACCGAGACAATGAGCAGGTTGCCGATGGCACTGGGCACACCACCCGCGGCGAAGAACAGCCACGAGAGCAGCAGCACATCAGTCAGGGCCAGGCCGAACAGCCGGGCAGGGCGGCGGGTGTTCTCAAGGAACACCACCAGCAGGATATTCAGCACCAGGTACAACCAACTGCCACTGCGCAGCAGGTCGTCATTGGCGAACTCCAGCAGGCGGTTGTCCAGTTTGCTGGAGATCAGCAGCACCAGGGTGATGCCGATGCTCAGACGATACAGGTGATAGAGACGCAGCAGGCGCTGCGCCTGTTTTTCGCGTGGGCTTGAGGCCTCAGCGCTCACGAGTGCCCGGGCCTTGCTCGAGGTGAGCCTGGCTGCAATACCATTGTTGTTCGAGGGCCAGCGCCCGGTCACGGGGCAGGTGTACGCCGCAATGGGCGCAACGAACCATGGGCGGAGCGTCCTGCTCGCGGGGAGCGTTCGGCGCGGAGGAGGTGCTCTTGAACTTGCGCCAGAACCATACCGCGGCGGCAATCAGGGCGATCCAGAACAGTAAACGAAGCATGATGGGCGGCTTTTTGGCTAGAGATCAGGCAGTTTAGCCAAGGACAGGAACGGCGCACAGCGCAATAAAACCCGGGCACAAAAAAGGGAGACCGTCGGGTCTCCCTTTTTGATGGGCCTTAGCCTCAGTCGAACAGACCTAAGGTCATGTAGCTGAACCAGGAGCGGTCGCTGGACTCGCTTTCAGGCTCTTCTTCCTCGATCACGTCGCCATTTTCATCCTTGGGCTTGAGTTCGTTCGGGATGGCTTCCTTGGCATCCTGGAACTGGCGCTGTACGTCCTGGTTGGCGCGTGTCTCGCCTGGCGGCAGCGGTGGGCTGGACTCGATCAGGCCCAGGGTCGCCTTGCTCAGCCACGAACGGTTGTCCGCTTCGTCGACCCGTGGGGTGAACTGGCCATCGACCAGGGATGGGTGATCCGGGTAGTTCAGCTTGAGGGTTTCCAGGCTGGTGGCTGCCAGTTCGTCCAGGTGCAGGCGCTGGTAGGCTTCGGTCATCACGGCCAGGCCATCACCCACCGAAGGGGTTTCCTGGAAGTTTTCTACAACATAGCGACCACGGTTGGCGGCGGCGACGTAGGCCTGGCGGGTCAGGTAGTAGTCGGCCACGTGGATTTCGTAGGACGCCAGCAGGTTGCGCAGGTAGATCATGCGCTGCTTGGCGTCTGGCGAGTAGCGGCTGTTGGGAAAGCGGCTGGTCAGCTGGGCGAACTCGTTGTAGGAGTCGCGCGCGGCACCCGGGTCACGCTTGGTCATGTCCAGCGGCAGGAAGCGCGCCAGCAGGCCGACGTCCTGGTCGAAGGAGGTCAGGCCCTTGAGGTAATAGGCGTAATCGACGTTCGGGTGCTGCGGGTGCAGGCGAATGAAACGCTCGGCGGCGGATTTTGCAGCTTCCGGCTCGGCGTTCTTGTAGTTGGCGTAGATCAGCTCCAACTGGGCCTGATCGGCGTAGCGACCGAACGGATACCGCGACTCCAGCGCCTTCAGCTTGGCGGTGGCGCTGGTATAGCTGTTGTTATCCAGGTCGTTCTGCGCCTGTTGGTACAGTTCGACTTCGCTCAGGTTTTCGTCTACGACTTCCTTCGACGAGCAAGCAGCAGTCAATGCGAGGATGGCGATCAGCAGCAGGTGTTTCACTTGCATGGCGGCTTGCGTCCCTATGACGGCCGCTGTCTTGGGCGGGGCCGTCCTGTTATGATGAGCGCCCCGTTGAAAGCCTCGGGGCAAAAGACGCCGTATTTAACCACAAGCGCGCAGCCGAAACCAAAGGCTGTGCCGACGCCCAGTCCGAGCATGTCCGATAAAATAGAACTTCGCGCAGAGGTGCCGTCCGAATTGGGCGGCCAACGCCTCGATCAAGTCGCCGCACAACTCTTTGCCGAGCACTCTCGCTCGCGCCTTTCCGCCTGGATCAAGGACGGCCGCCTGACTGTGGATGGGGCGGTGATTCGTCCGCGCGACATCGTCCACGGCGGTGCCATTCTTGAACTGACTGCCGAACAGGAGGCCCAGGGAGAATGGGTCGCCCAGGACATCGCCCTGGACATCGTCTATGAAGACGATGACATCCTGGTGATCAACAAGCCTGCGGGCCTGGTGGTGCACCCGGCCGCTGGCCATGCCGACGGCACCTTGCTCAACGCCTTGCTGCACCACGTACCGGACATTATCAATGTGCCGCGTGCCGGCATCGTCCATCGCCTGGACAAGGACACCACCGGTCTGATGGTGGTGGCCAAGACCATCCAGGCGCAGACACAGCTGGTCACACAGCTGCAAAGCCGCAGCGTCAGCCGCATCTATGAATGCATCGTGATCGGGGTCGTCACCGCCGGTGGCAAGATCAACGCCCCCATCGGTCGTCACGGCCAGCAGCGCCAGCGCATGGCGGTGATGGAGGGCGGCAAGCAGGCGGTCAGCCATTACCGCGTGCTCGAGCGTTTCCGTTCCCACACCCATGTGCGGGTCAAGCTGGAAACCGGCCGGACCCACCAGATCCGTGTGCACATGGCTCACATCAACTTCCCGTTGGTGGGTGACCCGGCCTATGGCGGACGTTTCCGTATTCCGCCGGCTGCCAGCCAGACCATGGTCGAATCGCTGAAGAATTTCCCGCGCCAGGCGCTGCATGCACGTTTCCTGGAGTTGGATCATCCGACGACTGGCAAACGCATGAGCTGGGAATCGCCGTTGCCGGATGACTTCGTCTGGTTGCTGACGTTGCTCAAGCAGGACCGCGAGGCGTTCATCGGATGAGTGACTGGCTGACACCCGACTGGCCCGCGCCGGCCCGGGTCAAGGCCTGCGTCACGACCCGCGTGGGTGGCGTCAGCCTGGCGCCGTTCGACAGCCTCAACCTGGGCGACCATGTGGGCGACGAGCCTGCGGCCGTCGCCGAAAACCGTCGTCGCCTCACCGATCAATTCGCCATCACCCCGGCCTGGCTACAGCAGGTCCACGGCATTGCCGTGGTCGAGGCTGACCCGGCCCAGGTGGCGACCGCCGATGCCAGTTGGACCGACACGCCGGGTATCGCCTGCACGGCGATGACGGCGGACTGCCTGCCCGTACTGTTCTGCAACCGTGCCGGCACCCGCGTCGCGGCGGCCCATGCCGGTTGGCGCGGGCTGGCGAACGGCGTGCTGGAAGCCACCCTCGACAGCCTTGCCGTGCCCGCGGATGAAATCCTAGCCTGGCTTGGCCCAGCCATCGGTCCGCAAGCGTTTGAAGTCGGGCCGGAAGTGCGTGAAGCCTTCATCGTGCAACTGCCCCAGGCGGCACAAGCCTTTACCGCGAGCCCCAACGCCGGCAAGTTCCTGGCCGATATCTACACGTTGGCACGGCTGCGCCTGGCCGCACGCGGTGTCACGGCCGTCTACGGTGGCGGTCTCTGCACCGTGACCGACCCTCGTTTTTTTTCCTACCGCCGCAACCCGCGCACCGGTCGCTTCGCCTCGCTGATCTGGATCGAACGCTAGACTTCTCTGATCTGTATCAAGGGCGCCCGGCTTGAATCTTCCAGAATCGACCACATCTATAACGGTATCTGGCAGGTTTCTTCACTCAGGATGTTTCCACGGTCCGGCCTGCTCATTAGGAAGGTGACCCATGCGTATTGATCGTTTAACCAGCAAATTACAGTTGGCCCTGTCCGATGCCCAGTCCCTGGCCGTCGGCCTGGACCATCCCGGTATCGAACCGGCGCATTTGATGCAGGCCATGCTCGAACAGCAGGGCGGCTCCATCAAGCCCCTGCTGATGCAGGTCGGCTTTGACGTCAACAGCCTGCGCAAAGAACTGGCCAAGGAGCTCGACCAGTTACCCAAGATCCAGAATCCCACCGGTGACGTGAACATGTCCCAGGACCTGGCGCGGTTGCTCAACCAGGCCGACCGCCTGGCCCAGCAGAAGGGCGACCAGTTCATTTCCAGCGAGCTGGTGCTGCTCGCCGCCATGGACGAGAACAGCAAGCTCGGCAAATTGTTGCTCGGCCAGGGCGTGAGCAAGAAAGCCCTGGAAAATGCCATCAACAACCTGCGTGGCGGCGAAGCGGTCAACGACGCCAACCACGAAGAGTCGCGCCAGGCGCTGGACAAATACACCGTCGACCTGACCAAACGCGCCGAGGAAGGCAAGCTCGACCCGGTGATCGGTCGCGACGATGAAATCCGCCGCACGATCCAGGTGCTGCAACGCCGCACCAAGAACAACCCGGTATTGATCGGCGAACCTGGCGTGGGTAAAACCGCCATCGCCGAGGGCTTGGCCCAGCGCATCATCAACGGCGAAGTGCCGGACGGCCTCAAGGGCAAGCGCCTGTTGTCCCTGGACATGGGCGCGTTGATCGCCGGTGCCAAGTACCGTGGCGAGTTCGAAGAACGGCTCAAGTCTTTGCTCAATGAACTGTCCAAGCAGGAAGGGCAGATCATCCTGTTCATCGACGAACTGCACACCATGGTCGGTGCGGGCAAGGGCGAAGGCTCGATGGACGCCGGCAACATGCTCAAGCCTGCGTTGGCCCGTGGCGAGTTGCACTGCGTCGGCGCGACCACGCTCAACGAGTACCGCCAATATATAGAGAAGGACGCTGCCCTCGAGCGGCGTTTCCAGAAAGTGCTGGTGGAGGAACCGAGCGAGGAAGACACCATCGCCATCCTGCGCGGCCTTAAAGAACGCTACGAAGTTCACCACAAGGTGGCGATCACCGATGGCGCGATTATCGCGGCGGCCAAGCTCAGCCACCGTTACATCACCGACCGCCAGTTGCCGGACAAGGCCATCGACCTGATCGACGAGGCGGCCAGCCGCATTCGCATGGAAATCGACTCCAAGCCCGAAGTGCTGGATCGGTTGGAGCGGCGCCTGATTCAACTCAAGGTCGAGTCCCAGGCCCTGAAGAAAGAAAGCGACGAAGCGGCGAAGAAACGTCTGGAAAGGTTGCAGGAAGAGATCGTTCGTCACGAGCGTGAGTATTCCGACCTCGAGGAAATCTGGAACTCGGAGAAAGCCGAAGTCCAGGGTTCCGCACAGATCCAGCAGAAGATCGAACAGTCCCGCCAGGAACTGGAAGCGGCCCGTCGTAAAGGCGACCTCAACCGCATGGCCGAGCTGCAGTACGGGGTGATCCCGGACCTGGAGCGCAGCCTGCAAATGGTCGACCAGCATGGCAAGAGCGAAAACCAGTTGCTGCGCAGCAAGGTCACTGAGGAAGAGATTGCCGAAGTGGTCTCCAAGTGGACTGGCATTCCGGTCTCGAAAATGCTCGAAGGCGAGCGCGACAAGCTGCTGAAGATGGAAAGTCTGCTGCACCAGCGTGTGATCGGTCAGGAAGAGGCAGTGGTGGCGGTGTCCAACGCCGTGCGTCGTTCCCGTGCCGGGCTGTCGGACCCGAACCGGCCGAGCGGCTCGTTCATGTTCCTCGGCCCGACCGGGGTCGGTAAAACCGAGCTGTGCAAGGCGTTGGCCGAGTTCCTCTTCGACACCGAAGAGGCCATGGTGCGCATCGACATGTCCGAGTTCATGGAGAAACATTCCGTGGCACGGCTCATCGGTGCGCCACCAGGTTATGTCGGTTATGAAGAGGGGGGTTACCTGACCGAGGCCGTGCGTCGCAAGCCGTACTCGGTGATCCTGCTCGATGAGGTCGAGAAGGCGCACCCGGATGTGTTCAACATCCTGCTGCAAGTGCTGGAGGATGGTCGCCTGACGGATAGCCACGGGCGCACGGTGGACTTCCGCAACACGGTGATCGTGATGACCTCCAACCTGGGCTCGACGCAGATCCAGGAACTGGTGGGCGACCGCGAGGCGCAGCGCGCGGCGGTGATGGACGCGATCTCTACGCACTTCCGGCCGGAGTTCATCAACCGGGTCGACGAAGTGGTGATCTTCGAGCCGTTGGCCCGTGATCAGATTGCCGGCATTACCGAGATCCAGTTGGGTCGCCTGCGCAGTCGCCTCACCGAACGTGAGCTGAAACTGCAGTTGAGCGACGAGGCGTTGGACAAGCTGATTGCGGTGGGTTACGACCCGGTCTATGGCGCGCGGCCGCTGAAGCGGGCGATCCAGCGCTGGATCGAAAACCCGCTGGCGCAGTTGATCCTGTCGGGTCGTTTCATGCCGGGCGAAACCGTGACCGGTACAGTGGAGAACGACGAAATCGTCTTTGACTGAGTCGATTGACAGGGCTTTTGTGGCGAGGGAACTTGCTCTCGCTGGAGGGTGCTGTAGGAGCTATGTAGGAGCTGTCGAGTGCAACGAGGCTGCGATCTTTCCCCAGACACTTGAGTCTCAAGCGAAAGATCAAAAGATCGCAGCCTTCGGCAGCTCCTACACAGTCCATCGCTTGCCACAGGGCGTGTTTGCTTTGCGAGGCCATTTTTTTCATCAGGCCGTTGAACTCAAAGGAAAAGGCTTGTAAAGTGCGCCCCGCAGTACGTCACCCCAAGGGTTACTTCTCGCTGAGAAGGAATCCAAAATAAGTTGCAAATCATTGTCTTGAAAGCAATTTAAGGGGTTGACAGAGGTTTTTAAGATTGTAGAATAGCGCGCCTCAGACACACGAACGCAGCGATGCGTAAGGGTAGAAGAGGTTGAAGCTAGCTTCAATGTTTCAACTTGAAATATCAGTTCCGTGATAGCTCAGTCGGTAGAGCAAATGACTGTTAATCATTGGGTCCCAGGTTCGAGTCCTGGTCACGGAGCCATTTCAATCGGGGTATAGCGCAGTCCGGTAGCGCGCCTGCTTTGGGAGCAGGATGTCAGGAGTTCGAATCCCCTTACCCCGACCATCTTTGGGTCGTTAGCTCAGTTGGTAGAGCAGTTGGCTTTTAACCAATTGGTCGTAGGTTCGAATCCCACACGACCCACCATTTTTGAAACCAGTTCGCTGGAATCGAATCTTAAGATCAGAGGCCAAAAGCCCTGATCGAGAAGGCGACTTGCAAAGGTCGCCTTTTTTTTACCGGGGTATAGCGCAGTCCGGTAGCGCGCCTGCTTTGGGAGCAGGATGTCAGGAGTTCGAATCCCCTTACCCCGACCATATTAAAAATCCTCGTATCGAAAGATACGGGGATTTTTTTTGCCTGCGATAAAGTGGGTAGGACTTAAGACATCGTACAACCTGCCGATAACCCGCCGACAGGGGCCTGGCCCCACTTCAGGCCAACAATAAAAAAAGGCATTCCCTATGGTTCTTCGTCAGTTGAATATCGCCCCACGTGCCGCGTTGGGTTTTGCCTTGATCGCCGTGCTGGTGGCATTGCTCGGGGTGTTCGCGCTGGGGCAGATGTCGAGTATTCGTGACAGTGAAGTCGCGGTGGAAACCCAGTGGCTGCCGAGCATTCGCGGCGGTGATGAGATCCGCGAGTGGATGCTGCGGATCCGCACCATTTCCCTGCGCATGGCCCTGGACCAGGACCCGAAGAACGTTGCGGTGTATCGCGGGCAGATGGACACGCGTGACAAGGAGCTGAGCGAAAAAATCGCGGCCTACGAAAAGCTCGTTGTGACGCCTGAAGGCAAGGCCCTCTACGACCAGTTCAAGCAAACCTTTGCCGCTTACCGTACGGGTATCGCCCAATCCTTCACCCTGGCCGAACAAGGGCGGCGGGACGAGTTGATCAAGCTGCTGCTGGTGGACATGAAGACCGTGGTGGACGGTTCCGGCAAGCAGCTCAACGACCTGGCGGAGCTATTCTCCAAGCAGGTGTCCATCGAGAGCCAGAAGTCCCAGGAGCACTACGCCAATTCCCGCATGATCGTCAGCCTGTTCGTTGTGCTCGCCGCCCTGGCCACGGTGGCCCTGGCCATGCTGCTCACGCGCAGTATCGTCAAACCCTTGGGGGAGGCGCTCAACGCTGCGGAGAACGTCGCCCGGGGTGACCTGACCCGGCCAATCGAGACCCATGGCAACGACGAAGTGAGTCGATTGCTCAAGGCATTGGCGGCCATGCAGCAAAATCTGCGTGAGACGTTGCAGGGCATCAGCGGTTCGGCCGCGCAACTGGCCACCGCAGCCGATGAGCTGAACGCCGTCACGCTCGACAGCACCCACAGCCTGCAACAGCAGAACAACGAAATCGAACAGGCCGCCACCGCCGTCACCGAAATGACCACTGCCGTGGAGGAGGTTGCGCGCAATGCGGTCTCCACCTCCGATGCCACGCGTCAGTCCAGTGAGTCGGCGTCCCTTGGGCAGCAGCGGGTCAGCGATACGGTCGACGCCATCGGCGCCCTCGCCAGCGATGTGCAGGTGACCGGTGGCCTGGTGCAATCCCTGGCCAACCAATCGCAGGATATCGGCAAGGTGCTGGACGTGATCCGCGCCATCGCCGAGCAGACCAACCTGCTGGCCCTTAACGCGGCCATCGAAGCGGCCCGGGCGGGTGAGAGCGGACGTGGGTTTGCGGTGGTGGCCGATGAAGTGCGGGCGCTGGCTTATCGCACGCAGCAATCGACCCAGGAAATCGAGCAAATGGTCCAGGGCATGCGCAGCGGTGCCACCCAGGCACTCGACTCCATGCAGGCCAGCTCCAGTCGCGCCGCCAGTACCCTGGCCATGGCTGAGCGGGCGGGGGACGCGTTGCAGACCATCACGGCGTCGGTCAATGAAATCCACGAACGCAACCTGGTGATCGCCAGCGCCGCCGAAGAACAGGCACAAGTGGCCCGCGAGGTGGATCGCAACCTGGTGAACATTCGTGATTTGTCGGTGCGCTCGGCATCTGGCGCGGACCAGACCAGCGCGTCCAGCCATGAGTTGTCGCAGCTGGCGAATTCGCTGCGCACGATGGTGCAGCGGTTTCAGGTTTGATGGATTGGCTGTGCAGATCGAGTTTTATCGTTTAGATAAATATTGACTGCACTGCCGTCTTCGCGAGCAAGCCCGCTCCCACAGTTGATCGCGTACTCATGAAGTACTCGATCTCCTGTGGGAGCGGGCTTGCTCGCGAAGACGATGGAACAGGCGATGCACCTCTAAAGCTCAGCGCCACCACAAGCGGTTGACGCTTCGCTTTTTATCCTCAGTGCAACTTCAGCCGAGGCTCAGTCCCACGCCCGATCTTGCTGCCCAGCATCAGCATGGCCGTGCGGAACATGCCGTACAGCGCCATCTGGTGCATGCGATACAACGACACATAGAACATCCGCGCCAGCCAGCCTTCGAGCATCACGCTGCCGGTCAGGTTGCCCATCAGGTTGCCCACCGCCGAGAACCGCGACAGCGAGATCAGCGAACCGTAGTCGGTGTATTTGTATTCGGGCAGGGCCTTGCCTTCGATCCGCAGCTTCAAGGATTTGGCCAGCAGAGAGGCCTGCTGGTGCGCGGCCTGGGCGCGGGGCGGGACGTTGCGCTCGCTGCCGGGTTGCGGGCAGGCGGCGCAGTCGCCGAAGGCAAAGATGTTCTCGTCGCGGCTGGTCTGCAACGTGGGCAGCACCTGCAACTGGTTGATCCGGTTGGTCTCCAGTCCGTCGATGTCCTTGAGGAAGTCCGGGGCGCGAATCCCGGCGGCCCAGACTTTCAGGCTCGCGTCGATCACTTTGCCATCCGCGGTAATCAGGCTGTCGGCGGTCACCTGGCTGACGGCGGCGTTGGTCATGACGTTGACGCCGAGTTTTTCCAGGGTCTTGTGCACCGGGCCGCCGATACGCTCCGGCAGTGCCGGCAAGACCCTTGGGCCCGCCTCGATCAGGGTGATGTGCATGTTCTCCGGTTTGATCCGGTCCAGGCCGTAGGCGTGCAGTTCGTGGGCGGCATTGTGCAGCTCGGCGGCCAGTTCGACCCCGGTCGCACCGGCACCGACAATGGCGACGCTGATGCGCTCGACGATATCGGTTTGCCCGGCGTGGGCCCGCAGATAGTGGTGCAGCAATTGCTGATGGAAGCGCTCGGCCTGTTTGCGGGTGTCGAGGAACAGGCAGTGCTGCGCCGCGCCTTCGGTGCCGAAGTCATTGGTGGTGCTGCCGACGGCAATCACCAGGCTGTCGTAGCCCAGTTCCCGGGCTGGCAACAGCTCGACGCCGGCCTCGTCATAGGTGGCGGCCAGTTGGATTCTCTTGCGCTCGCGATCCAGGCCGCTCATGCGCCCCAGCTGGAACTCGAAGTGGTTCCATTTTGCCTGGGCGACATAGTTGAGTTCGTCTTCGGAGGAGTTCAAGGAGCCGGCGGCCACTTCGTGCAGCAGCGGTTTCCAGATGTGGGTCAGGTTCGCGTCGACCAGCATCACACTGGCCGTGCCGCGCTTGCCCAGAGTCTTACCCAGACGGGTAGCCAACTCCAGACCGCCGGCGCCGCCGCCAACGATGACAATACGATGAGTCATGGGGATATCTCGCAAGGCTAAAGGAAATCAGTGCCGTTACCTGCGCGAGCATCAAGCGGCTCATAGCGTCAGGTAACTGATCAGTCGGCTCAACAGGCCCAGGCCGATGGTCACGGCCAGTACCACCACCAGGAGCATCCACGGCCGGAAAGGCCGGCGCTCGACTCGGTGCTGGGACAGTTGCAGGTACTCTTCGACATGCTTCTGGTCATCTGGGTTCAGGCGACTGGTCATAAAGGCCTCGTCAGGTAGACGTTGCGGAATGTGAAGACGTTACAGCGTCCGGCTAGCCGGCATTGAAAGCAGCGTAGCCGCTCGCCGGAACGGGTTCGACGATCAGGCTGTCGTCCAGGCGAATGATTCCACTTTTTAACACCCGTGCGGTGATTCCGCCATGGCCGCGTACCGCCTGGAACGTACCTTCGCCGAGGTTTCGCTCCAATCGAGCACACGGCTGGCACCAGCCGGTGGTTTCAAAAATGGCTTGGCCAATGCGAAAGCGCCGGCCCTTGAGGCTGAACAGATTGATGCCGCTGACCACAATATTGCGTCGCAGCTCCTGTGGCAGCACGGGCCGGTCCTCGGGACGGCCCATCAGCGAGGCGATCACGGCCAGGTGCTCCCATTGGATCAGCGTCACTTGCCGCGCATTGCGCACGCCGGGGCGGGCATGATCGCCGGTCAGCCCAGCCTCCAGGCGGGCCTCCACGGCGTCCAGTTCGATCATCGGTGCATGGCCCTGGGGGCGCACGCCAATCCAGCGTACGCGGCCTTGCTGGGGCACAGCGGCAATCAGTTCCTGCAGTGGGCTCACAGGCTGATCCCGACATCGAAAACAATGCTGCGACCCAGGTTGCTGCGCAGGAAGTCCGGCGCGTCAGGGTGGGCGAACAGCACCCGGGCGAACGTCGGCCCTACCAGTGACAGCGAGCGCCAGCCCTGGCGCAGGTATTCGGTCGGCGGTGGGAAGTGACTGTTGAGGTCCAGCACTTCGCGCTTGAGGCTGGCGAAGGCGATGATGTCGAGGTCGCCCAGGTCCATGCCGCGCTCGGTGTAGTTATGGGCTTTCTTGCGCAAGGTCGGGGCCAGCCGCATCAGGAACTCATTGGCCGGGATCCGCCGCGGCTTGGCCTCGCGACGCACCAGCTGGCTCAGGGAAAAGGCGCTGCGACGGCGTTGCAGTTCATCGCGCCATTCGTCATTGAGGCGCCGGCCCTCGTCGAGCACGAAAAACACCTCGAAGTTGGCATCGCGAAACAACACGTCCGGCGGCTCGCCGGCCGGCGCGAACTCGTCGGCGCGGTAAGGCACGTTCAGCCCCTGCAGCAGGCGCTGGCAGACCCAACGCTCACGCTCCCATTTGCGGGCATTGGAGAGAAAGGCGTTGGCTTGCTCGGCCGCGATGGTCAGCAGGCGTAAGTAATCGGAGTCATCCATGAGCCCAAGCTTAGCGTTCAAATGTGATCAAAAAAAATAAAGCGTGCAGTGAAGGGGCAAATTTCCGCCCGGGCCGGGTAATGCTGCTCACTTAGAGCCTAAAGCAAGGGGCCAAGCCTCCATGCATCTGCACCACCGCTATCGCGAGCAGGCTCGCTCCCACACTGAATCTTCAGCAGACACAAAACTCATGCATACCGCAAAACCTGTGGGAGCGGGCTTGCTCGCGAAGACGTCGGCGCATTCAACATTGATGTTGCCTGACAGACCGCTATCGCGAGCAAGCTTTGCTCCCACAGAGCTAACGGATGTACGACCGGGTTAGCCGCGCTGGGCCATGGATAGCCCTTCGCGGCGGCCCACGGAGCAATGCCTTCGTTCAGGCATGCCGAGCCTGGGCGAGGCACCGAGTGGTGGGGCAGAAGCGCTTTGGTTACTTTCGACTGGGCCGGCTTCCGGGCTTTTCGAAAGTGACCCGCCGTCAGGGCGCAACCCTAAGTAGCCGTTACCGAAGAAATGGATATACGCACCACCCTGAAACAGCCCTAGGAATGGAAGATAAAATTCCGATAAGCGCTCAAGTGAACAGCATTACCCCCAGGCAGGGCCCAATAGATCATCCTGTTCAGCCTGACACGCCAACCAAGCGCAAAACAAATCCAGCTTCTTGCTCTGCTGCGCGCTGCGCTTAGCAACATAGACGTAGCGGCTCGGGCGAAACCCAAACGGTGCCACCAGGCGGCCAAGGCGAATGTCGTCGGCCACCAGATGCCACGGTGCGACACAAATCCCCAGGCCGGCAATCGCCGCCTCCAACGTAAAGTAATAATGCTCGTATTCCAGCCCGGCCGGCGCAGTGGCCTGGTGTCCAATCGCATCCCCCCAATTTGCCCAGGCATCCGGACGGGTTTTGGTATGCAGGAGGGGATGGCGGAAAATCGAGCCCAAGTCGGTCAATTGAATTCGCGCGGACAAGGTGGGCGACAACACGACGCCCAATCGTTCAGGAAACAGCCTGACCGTGTTTTTCTGTTCGCCCACGACGCCCTGTTCAGCCGTGATCATCACGTCATAGCGATCCCGGCCCGGATCGGTCCCGTGAACCGGTGAGCTCAGGCGAATCTTGATCTCTGGGTAAGTCGTATTGAAGTCGAAAAGACGCGGTATCAGCCACTTGACCGTAAAGGTGCTGAAGCAGGACACGTCCAAGGTGCCTGTCGCCGTGTCTCGGACCCTGCTCACCGCAGCCTCGATCTGATCCAGTGCGGCCGTCAGTTCCGGCAGCAGTTCTCTTGCGGCTACGGTGAGCTGAGGTTTGTTTTTTGGGCCTTCGAACAGGTCCACGCCAAGGCTCAGCTCCAGCTGGCGTACCTGGCGACTCACAGCGCCAGGCGTGACAGACAGCTCCTCGGCGGCCGCGATCATTTTGCCCAGTCGGGCAGCGGCCTCGAAGGTATGCAGTGCATTCAATGGGGGGAGGCGACGTTTCATAAAGTGACTTTAACTCAATTACATCGAGCGCATAAATCGATATCAGGTATCGCGCGGATTTTGCAGAATTCCCCAGTTCCTGCAGTGTTTGCCGACTGTTCCGGGTCGCCAGGATTGAGGGGCATTCCCTATCAAATTGAGAGCACCTCACATGCCATTCGTTCGTACCGCCGTCATCAAGGGCACCAGCCAGCAACAACGTCAGCGCATCGTCGATGGCATACACCAAGCGCTGGTCGAGAGCATTGGTATGCCCGAGGATGAATTGTTCAACCTGGTCACGGACTACGACCCTGAACAGTTTTTCTACAGCCGCACGTTTAACGGTGTGGCTCGTTCAGACCATTTGATCGTGATTGAGATTACGATGCGCAGGGGCCGCAGTGATGCGATGAAGCGCGAGCTCTACAAAAAAATCGCGGACAATCTCGGGGTTCAAGCCCAGGTTCGTCCGCAAGACGTTTTCATCTTCATGCACGAGAATGACTATTCGGATTGGTCGGTAGGCTTTGGCAAGTTTGCAATGGCCTTGGTACAACAGCCAGGAAGTGTCGCTACTTAAGTAGCGCGCGGACGGCGTTCAAGTTCTCGCAGGAGTAGCCCATGATCGGTGCCGAACTGCTTTCACCGCAGACCCTGGCGGCCGGCTGGCTGATGTATGTGCCGGTGTTGGTCTGGGCCGTGGTGCGGGCGCCGTGGGTCGAGCTGTTCACCGACAGCCGTCGCCAGCATCTGTTGTTCGGCACGGTGCTGGCGTTGTTCATGCTGTGGCTGGTGCGCCGGGATTTCGATACCGGCGTTTCGTATCACTTCATCGGCATGACTGCCGTGACGCTGTTGCTGGACTGGCCGTTGGCGATCCTCGGTGGCCTGTGCGCGCAGCTCGCGCTTGTGCTGCTGGGCCGTCAGGACATGGCGGCGGTAGGGATCAACGGTGCGCTGCTGATCCTGTTGCCGGTGTTGGTCACCGAATGTTGCGCGATCCTGGTGGAGCGCGCCCAGCCGCGCAATCTGTTCGTGTATATCTTCTGCTCGGGGTTTCTCGCCGCCGCGCTTTCGGCGTTGGCGTGCCTGCTGCTGGGACTTGGCCTGCTGTGGTACGACGGTATATTCGCCATGCCTTACTGGCTGGAAGATTTTGTCGGCTACCTCTGGCTGATCATCTTCCCCGAGGCCTTCATCAACGGCATGGTGATCAGTGCGTTGGTGGTGTTCAGTCCCGAATGGCTGGAGACCTTCAACCGCACGCGCTACCTGTCGGCTCCGTGGAACGATGATGACAAGCCTTGATTCACGTCAAGGCTGCACCACCACACGCCCTTCATGCTTTGGAAAATTTCCAGGAGCACAACCATGAGTGTTTATGAGTGGGCGAGACAAGAGATCAGGCGTAGTCACGATGCCGCGATGGAGATCGGTTTTGACCCGGGCTTGAGCCTGCGTGCCTTGCTCAGTGCGATCGTGCAACAGAGCAAGACAGTGCGCAGCCCTGAAGACCTGGCCGATGAGTTGAGTTTCCTGGCGGAAAACCTCGACGATGAACAGGACTACGGTTTCATGCGGCCTTAATGATGTGAGCGAGGCTCGAAGTCTTCGCTGAACAGCTCGTCCTCGGCGTCGGGGCTGACCGGAATCTTATGTTCTTCCGACGCCCAGGCGCCGAGGTCGATCAGTTTGCAGCGATCAGAACAGAACGGCCGGAATGTGCTCTCCGGGCTCCATTCCACAGGGGCGCCGCAGGTTGGGCAATCAACGGTTGGGGTCTGGCTCATGATTGGCCTCCACGCAAAGTAAGGTAAAAGTGATGCAGGCGCTCGACCTCGCTGTGCAGCCAGGCGAGGTCGCGATCATTGACCACCACGTCGTCGGCATGGCCCAGGCGATCCTGGCGGCTGGACTGGGCCTTGAGAATCGCCTGGACCTGCTGTTCGCTGGTCTGGTCGCGCTGCAACGTACGTTCGATCTGCAGTTGTTCCGGCGCATCGATCACCAGGATCCGCTGGGTCATGGTGTACTGCCCTGACTCGATCAGCAGTGGCGATACCAGAATCGCGTAGGACGATTGTGCCTGGGCCAGATGATGGGCGATTTCCTCGGCGATCAGCGGATGCAGCAGCGCCTCGAGCCAGCGGCGTTCATCGGCATTCTCGAAGATCAGCTTGCGCAGCGCCGCCCGGTCCAGGGCGCCGTCGGCCTGCAATACGCCGGGGCCGAAATGCTCGGCGATTTTCGCCAGCGCCGGGCGCCCGGGTTCGACCACCCAGCGCGCCGCATGATCGGCGTCGATGACGTGCACGCCCAGGTCGATGAAATGCTGGGCCGCTGCGCTCTTGCCGCTGCCGATGCCACCGGTCAGGCCGAGAATCCAGGGTTTTTTCACTGAGGTATTCATTAAAAACCGACAGACTGCCAATAGAAGTCGGTTATTTGACCACCCCAGAGCAAGGCAATCCAGCCGGCAATGGCCAGATAAGGTCCAAAGGGGATCTGCGTCGACCCGGGAGCATCACGCAAGCGCAGCACAATCACCCCGACAACGGCGCCCACCAGCGACGACAGCAGCAGCGTCAGCGGCAGGATCTGCCAGCCACCCCAGGCGCCGAGCATCGCCAGTAGCTTGAAATCCCCGTAGCCCATGCCTTCCTTGCCGGTGATCAGCTTGAACACCCAGAACACCGACCACAGCGCCAGATAGCCGGCCACGGCGCCCCACATCGCCTGGTTCAAGGGCACGAAGAGTCCGAAGCTGTTGATGATCAAGCCCAGCCACAACAACGGCAGCACCAGGGTATCGGGCAGTAATTGATGCTCGGCGTCTATCAGGCTCATGCCCAGCAGGCCCCAGGTCAACACCATCACCATCGCGGCGTGCCAGCCAAAGCCGAAATGCCAGGCGACGAACGCCGATAACGCGCCGCAGGCCACTTCGGTCAGGGGGTAACGCCTGCCGATGGGCGCGGCGCAGCTTGAGCAGCGACCGCGCAGCATCAGGTAGCTGAGCAGGGGGATGTTTTCCCAGGCGCGGATGCGATGGCCGCAGTGCGGGCACTGGGAGTGGGGCAGCATCAGGTTGTAGATCGGGCCCGGGGTTTCGGCCGGCAGGCCCAGCAGGTCGTGGGCTTGCAGGCGCCATTCGCGGTTGAGCATCTTCGGCAGGCGCCACACCAGCACGTTGAGGAAACTGCCGATGATCAGGCCGAGCAATGCCGCAACGAGCACGAAAGCCAGGGGGTACAGCACGAAGAATTCGCTCAGGGGCATGTCAGATCGCAGAGCCGAGTTGAAAGATGGGCAAGTACATGGCAACCACCAGGCCACCGACGACCACCCCCAGGACCACCATGATGAAGGGTTCCATCAGGCTGGTGAGGTTGTCCACCAGATTGTCCACCTCGGCCTCATAAAAGCTCGCCACTTTGTCGAGCATGTCGTCCAGCGCGCCGGATTCCTCGCCGATGGCGGTCATCTGGATCGCCAGGTTCGGAAAGATCCCTGAGGCGCGCATGGAAAAATTCAACTGCATGCCGGTCGAGACGTCCTGGCGGATGCGCTGCACGGCACGCTTGAATACCACATTGCCGGTGGCACCCGATACCGAGTCGAGGGCTTCGACCAGCGGCACGCCAGCGGCGAATGTCGTCGAGAGCGTGCGGGCATAGCGAGCCACCGCAGACTTGTACATCAAGGTACCTATCAACGGGAGCTTGAGCAGCCATGTGTCTCGCCAGTCACGAAACGCCTGGGAACGCTTGAGGGCATATTTCACCCCGAAAAAAGCCCCCGCCAAGCCGCCAAGCAGCATCCACCACCATTCCTGCATGAACTCCGACAGGCCGATGACCATCACCGTGAAGGCCGGCAGCTGCGCACCGAACCCGGAGAATACCGATTCGAACTGTGGCACCACCTTGACCAGCAGGATGCCGGTGACCACCGCTGCGACGAGTATCACCGCCGTCGGGTAGGTCATGGCTTTCTTGATCTTGGCCTTGAGGGCTTCGCTCTTTTCCTTGTAGGTCGCGACCCGGTCCAGCAGTGTGTCCAGGGCGCCGGCCTGTTCACCGGCGTCGACGAGGTTGCAGTACAGGTCGTCGAAATACTGTGGGCATTTGCGCAGCGAGGCGGCGAAGCTGTTGCCAGCGGCAACTTCCTGCTTCACCTGGTCCACCAGCTTGCGCATGTTGGCGTTGTCGAAGCCTTCGCCGATGATGTCGAACGCTTGCAGCAGCGGTACGCCAGCCTTGAGCATCGTGGCCATCTGGCGGGTGAAGAGGGCGATATCCAGCGGCTTGATGCGCTTGCCCTTGCTGAATATCGAGGTGGATTTCTTGCGCACCTTCTGCGGGTTGATGCCTTGTTTGCGCAGCTGTGCCTTGACCAGGGCCGGGCTCTGACCCGTCAGCTCGCCGGCCATTTTCGCGCCTTTGCGGTCTTTGCCTTCCCACGTATAGACGTCGGTTTTTACTGCCTTGACCGCCATGCTTAATCCTTGGTGACCCGGTTGATTTCTTCGAGGCTGGTGACGCCCTGCATCACTTTGAGCAGCCCCGACGTGCGCAGGTCATTGAAGCCGTCCTTGCGCATCTGCAGATCGATTTCCAGCGAGTTGCCCTCGGCCATGATCAACCGTTGCAGCTCGGGCGTGTTCTTGACCACTTCGTAAACCCCCACGCGCCCTTTGTAACCCTGGTTGCACTGTTCGCAACCGACCGGCTCATAGATCGTGAATGTGCCGATGCGTTCCCGGCTGAAACCTTCCTTGAGCAGGGTTTCTTCGGGAATCTCGATGGCTCTCTTGCAGTGGTTGCACAGCTTGCGCGCCAGCCGTTGGGCAATGATCAGGTGCACGGCGGTGGCGATGTTGAACCCCGGAATGCCCATATTCTGCAGGCGGATCAGGGTTTCGGCGGCGCTGTTGGTGTGCAGGGTGGAGAGCACCAGGTGCCCGGTCTGGGCGGCCTTGATGGCGATCTCGGCGGTTTCCAGGTCGCGGATCTCGCCGACCATGATCACGTCCGGGTCCTGGCGCAGGAACGAGCGCAGGGCCTGGGCGAAATCCAGCCCCTGGCGCGGATTCACGTTGACCTGGTTGATGCCTTCCATGTTGATTTCCACCGGGTCTTCGGCGGTGGAAATGTTGATGTCCACGGTGTTGAGGATATTCAGCCCGGTGTACAGCGACACGGTCTTGCCCGAGCCGGTCGGGCCGGTCACCAGGATCAGCCCTTGCGGTTGCTTGAGGGCGGCCATGTACAGGTCTTTCTGGTCCGGTTCGTAGCCCAGGGCATCGATGCCCATTTGTGCGCTGGACGGGTCGAGGATCCGGATCACCACTTTTTCGCCCCAGAGCGTGGGCAGGGTGTTGACCCGGAAATCGATGGACTTGGTTTTCGACAGGCGCATTTTCAGGCGCCCGTCCTGGGGTTTGCGCCGCTCGGAAATATCCAGGCTGGCCATGACTTTCAGGCGTGCGGCGATACGGCTGGCCAGTTGGATCGGCGGCCTGGCCACTTCTCGCAGCATGCCGTCGGTGCGCACCCGCACCCGGTAGATCTTTTCATAGGGCTCGAAGTGCAAGTCGGAAGAGCCACCCTTGATTGCGTCCAGCAGCATCTTGTTGACGAAGCGCACCACGGGCGCATCGTCGGTGTCCTGGCCGGCGATGGAGTCCTGCCTGGTGTCGTCGATCGATTCGATGTCCAGGCCGTCGAGGTCGACATCGCCCATGCCTTCCAGGCCGGTGCTGCTGGACTCGAAAAACTTTTCGATGGCGTCGCTGAGCTTGTCGTCCTCCACCAGGATGGCTTCGGTGGTCAGGCCGGTGCTGAATTGGATGTCGTTGATGGCCTGATGATTGGTGGGGTCGGAGATACCTACATACAGCTTGTTGCCACGCCGCCACAGCGGTAGGGCGTGGTGCTGGCGCACCAGTTTCTCGCTGACCAGGCCGGTGGGTTGGGTTTCCTTGTCGAGGCTGTTGAGGTCCAGCAGGGCAACGCCAAAATGCTCCGAAGCAATCTCCGCGACCTGGCGGCTCTGGACCAGTTTGTTCTGCACCAGGTAGCTGACCAGGGGGATGCGGCTGCGTTGGGCCTGTTGATACGCCTGTTGCGCACTTTGCTCGGTGAGCAGTTCGGCCAACACCAATTGCTTGGTCAGGCCGCTGAGGGCGATGTCATTCATGGGAATCCCGGCGGCGAACAATTCATGACTTATAGCCTAGTCAAGGCTTGGCGCCAAACCAGCGGGGCAGGGTGACAAAAAACGTCAGATAGTGCGGTTGTTGAGGTAGGACGTTGCCGTTGTGCGGGTTCAACCCCCTTTATTGATGAGGCTTGAGGGTTGGCATGTGCCCTGCAAAGGCCATTTCAGGTCATGAGATTTCGACTCATGCTACGGAGATATCTATGAGTAAGCAGAAGGGTTTTACGCTGATCGAACTGCTGATCGTCGTGGCGATCATCGGCATCCTGGCGACGTTTGCGTTGCCGCAATATTCCAGGTACCAAGCGCGGGCGAAGGCTACCGCCGGGCTGGGGGAAATCTCGGCGCTGAAGGTGGCGTACGAGGATCAGATGAATCAGGGCGTTACTCCAACGTTGGCCCTCATGAACGCCCCGACCACAACCAGCAACTGCACAGTTTCGGTAACAGGTACGGCTACGACGGCAGGCACCATCGTTTGTACCCTCCTGAACGCCCCTGCCTCCGTAGCAGGTAAGACGATCACCCTCAGCCGTGATGTCAACGGCGCCTGGACATGCGCATCCACCGCAGCCAAGGAATACCTGCCGACCGCTTGCCCTGGGACCTGATACTCGCGCGGCGAGGGGGGCCGCTCCCTCGCCGTGCAAACCGTTCTTGATTTATCGGCTTAGCGGCAAGGCAGGATCGGCATGTTGCATGTTGAAAATGGGAGGCTCATGCAATTTGCATGATTCTGAATTTCACCGTTTCGCTTAACTGATTGATTTATAAAGTATTAATTAGTTTCTTAAAACTGGCACAACCTTCGCACTACTCCTGATAACCCTGCCGGGATGCACCTCCGGCAGTTTTTGAGAAAAACAGGAGTTACTCGTATGAAGAAGTTCGCTATCACTGCCGCCGCTGCTACCGCTCTGACCCTGACCATGGCTAGCGCATTCGCCGAGACCACTCAAGCAACTCAGGCGCCAATGATGCTGGCTGCAGGCGAAGTGACAGAGGCCAAGGAAGACGTTTCCGATACCTGGATCACCACCAAGGTCAAAGCTGATCTGGTCACTGAAAAAGGCATTCCAGGCACAGATATCAAAGTCGAAACCAACAAAGGTGTTGTGTCCCTGTCTTCGATGACCAAAGTCACTGATGCACAAAAAGACACCGCTGTGGCAATCGCCAAGAAAATCAAAGGCGTCAAGGCCGTATCGGCTGACGGCCTGAAAGCCGAGTAAGGCCAAGACTTCTCGCCTGGACTGGGAGAAGGCGCGGCAAGCGGGCCAGGATATACGTTTGCCGTCGCTTTGGAGTTCATGCGAAAGGCCACACGGACGTGGCCATTACAGGCCCCCGGCATTCGTGTCGGGGGCCTGTTCTATTCTGGGGAGGGAAAGGTGCGGTGAAGTTTGTGGGGATGTCTGGGAAACCGAGTTGCGCTTTTCGCGAGCAGGCTCGCTCCCACATTTAAATGCGTTCGGCCTGAAGAGGCACGTTCCACTGTGGGAGCGGGCTTGCTCGCGAAGGCGGCGGCACAATCAACACACATACCAGCTAGTTGTGTAGTGGCCCGGTCACCGCCCCCGCTTGCTGGTGATCTGCACCAGCCGATTCCCCTCGAAACGCAGGTACTGATACATGCCGCTGTTGGGGCCGTAGGTCCATTCTTCCACCGGGTATTCCTCCCGGCGATTGACACTGCGCTTGTAGCCCAGGTCATCCCGCGCCGCTGGCTGACCGCACTTTTGCAGCACTTCGCTCGAGCGGTCGCCGACGCTGATCAACTGGCTGCCGCAGCGCAGCGTGTCGGCAGCCGCGGCCTGGCCGGCGGCTAGCAATAGACAGAGCCCGAACCAGGGTTTCATCTTATTCGGCATCCAGATGCATCGGGGTAATCACCCGGCCATCGCTCTCGGCCTGGCCGAGGCTGGCGTCGATGAAATACACGCGGTCGTCGGCCAACTGGCCTTTGTCTACCAGGAAGTCCTTGATGCTGCTGGCCCGTTCCTGGCCCAGTTGACGCAACAGCACGTCGCTGCCGCTCCAGAACTTGATCACGCCTTCACGCAGTTTCTCGATGCGCGCCTTTTTGTCCAGTTGCGTCCATTCGGCCGGCGGTTGGGTCTTGAGGCGGGTGCGGTAGATGCCTTCGAGCAGCGGCGCCTTTTCGTCCTCGGGCACCTGTATCAGCGAGGCCTGGGCCGGGACTTTGTCGCCCCGACGCTGCAGCATCTTGTAGTAGTTGTACTGGTACTCGCGCTCCAGGCGCTGGGCGGCGAGCAACGGACCGTCGCTGCTTTCGGCGGCGGTGCCTTCGATCTCCAGGCGCAGCTCCGGACGTTTGCCAAGGGCTTCGGACAGTTTGAGCAGTGTGCCTTCGTTGTCCTTGCTCAGGTCGCTGGAGCCCGGCGCAAACGCGACGCTGCCCAGATCTTCCGAGCCGCCACCGGCCACCAGCCCACCGATAAGCTTGAACGGCGCCTGGGCCGCGCGGACCACCAGGTTGCGCAGGGTCTGCCAGACGATTGGCATGACACTGAATTGCGGGTCGTTGAGATCGCCGGAAACCGGTAGTTCGATGGAAATCCTGCCCTCGGAATCCTTCAGCAATGCGACGGCCAATTTGAGTGGCAGGCTCACGGCGTCCGGGCTGTCGACTTTCTCACCCAGTTGCAGTTGCTCGACCACCACTTTGTTCTCCGCCTGGAGCTTGCCCTGGGTGATCCGGTAATGCAGGTCGAGATTGAGCCGACCCTTGCGGATGCGATAGCCGGCGAACTTGCCGGAGTAGGGGGTCAGGGTGGTCAGCTCGACCCGTTTGAAACTGGTGGCGATGTCGAGGCTGGCCATCGGATCGAAGGGGTTGACCGCCCCCTTGATGGTGACAGGCGCGTAACGGTCGACCTTGCCCTTGATGTCGACGCTGGCCGGTTTGGCCTGGCGGCTGTCGATGGTGCCGATCTGGCCGTTGAGCTGCTGGACGGCGGTGGCGAAATTGGGCGTCAGGCTGAAGTCGGCGAAGTTGGCCGAACCGTCATTGATGGTGATGCCGCCGATGTGGATACCCAGCGGTTTTTCCTGGGACGCCGGTTTTGCCGCAGTTTTCTTGGTGCCGCTGTCGGCCGGTTGCGGAATCAGCAGGTCATCGACGTTGGTGGTGCGGTCGTCGTTGATCATGAAGCGCGCGTAAGGCTGGAACAGGTTGACCTTGTCGATGGACAGGCTGTCACCGTGCTGATAGTTCAGGCCTTCGAGGACCAAGCGCTGCCACTTGAGGAAGTCACGGGTCTTGAGCGTGTCGAGGGTGTGCAACTGATCGACCTGGGCGCGGCCGGTGACGGCAAATGCCAGTGGCTCGGTGCTTTTGAGGTCGACTGCCAGGTCGCTGCCGAGCATCCCGGAGCGCAGCTCCAGGCGAATGAACGGGTTGATGTACGACTGGGCGACGCGCAGGTCGACGTCCTGGGTCTTGACCTTGAGCTTGGCGGTGATCGGGTTCAGGTTGACCTCGCCGTCGGCGAGGATCTTGCCCTGCTTGCCTATCCCGGTGTCCAGCTTGAGGGTAAAGGGTGAGCCGTTGAGGGTGTCGTAGTTCTGCAGGTCGAGGTTCAGCGGGCCGACCTCCAGTGCCACGGCGGGCTGGGCCTGACGGTCAGCCAAGTGCACCTTATAGTCGCGTAGCTGCACGTCCTTCAACATCACCTGCCATGGTTTGCTGGGCGGTGCCGGTTCAGCTTTTGGCGAGTCGGCCGCCGCCGGGGCAGATGCCGGCTCAGCCTTGACCGGCGGTTTGGCCGGCTGGCTGGCGAAGAGTTTCTGCCAGTCCAGTTGCCCGTCCGCCTCGCGAGCGGCCCAGGTTTCCAGCTTCTGGCTGCGGATCTTGCCCACGATAACTTGCTGCTTGGCCAGGTCCACCGAGGTTTCACTCACGTCCAGGCGTTCGAGCTTCACCAGTGGACGGCCATCGGGGGCCTTGATGGCGAAGGGCGCGACACTGACCGCGACGTTGTTGAGCAGCAGCTCGGTGCCTTTGGCCAGGTTGAGTTTGTAGTCGGTGCTGAGGTTCAGGACACCGTTTTCCAACACCAGCGGTACGGCGTCGCGCACGTAGGGCCAAAAGGCTTTCATCTGGCCGTCGGTGACTTTGAGCGTGCCTTGGGAGGCAATCGGGGTGAGGCTGAAATTACCGGTCCAGTCGATCTGTCCGCCGTTGGGACCTACCGCCACCAGCGTCATGTCGGCATTGTCGTCGGGCAGGGTGCTGAGGTTCTTCAGCTCGAAATCGAGGGTGTCGTAGAGAAACTCAATGGGCTCGCTGGGGCGCAGGTCCTGGAAATGCACATAACCGCCGGCCAACTTGATTCGATCGACCCGCAGGGGGAACGGCTTGGCCTCGGGGGTGGCGGGCGTCGGTTCGCTGGCCGGCAGCTTGAACAGGCCCAGCAGGTTCAACTGACCGTCCTTGGCGAACACCACTTCGGTCTTGGGCTTGTCCAGCTCGATGTCGACCAGGTGCAGGGCGCCGGACCACAAGCTGTCGAGTTGCAAATTGGCGTACAGCCGTTCGAAGCCGACCTGTTCCTTGCCCGGTTCGCCGATATTCAGGCCCCAGAGGGTGACTTCAAGGCTGAAGGGATTGAGTTCGATGCGCTGGATCTGGGCCGGGACCGTCGCAAGGGCGGCTAATTGCTGGTTGGCGATGCGCAAGGCGATGCCCGGCAAAATCAGAAAGCCCAACAGACTGTAGAGGGCCAGTGCGGTCAACAGAGCGCCGATGGCGCGAATCAATCCTTTGGGCATGTGCGGCTTCATCTTGGTGTGAATTCGGAATGCCTTGGAGTATGGCATGCGTTTACGGTTCCGAAGCCACTGTGATTTATGAGATTTGTCTGGTTTTCTCGGTGAGAATTCCGACGCGGGCCTAGAGCTGGAGGATCAGCGTCTTGAGTGGTGGCTGCTGGTCCCGGGAGGGGAAATCGCTGCCGGGCGTCAGCACGCTCCACTCGCGCACCGGGCGGCCGGCCTTTTCCGCGCAACGCAGCACTTGTTCGCGCCAGTCGTCCATGGGCACTTTTGCCAGGTTGTTGCAGCAGATCAGCACGCCATTGTCGGCGGTGGTGAGCAGCGCCGGTTTCAGCAGGCTTTGGTAATCGCGCAACAGGTCGACGGTGCCGAACGCACTTTTCGCCCAGGCCGGTGGATCGAGCAGCACCAGGTCGTACTGGCGTTGCTCCAGGCGCACGTAGCTGGGCAGTTTCTGCCCGCGCCGCTGGCTGATGGGCAGGCCGGCCAGTTGGCGAATCGCCGGAAAGTAATCCGACTGCACGAATTCCATCGGCGGCAAATCGGGGTTGAGCAGACCGTTTTCGCGGCCCACCGCCAGGTTGCCTTCGGCGAAGTCCAGGTTGCACACCTCCCGCGCACCACCGGCCGCGGCGCTCAGGCCGACGCCGCAGGTGTAGGCGAACAGGTTCAGCACGCTTTTGTCGCGGCTGTGTGCCTTGACCCAGCCCCGGGCGTTGCGCAGGTCGAGAAACAGCAGTGGATCCTGCCCGGCATGGCGACCGCGGACGCGATAATTCAAGCCCCATTCATGCCCGACCAGGTCTTGCAGGGCGGCCTCGTCCGCCTGATAGACGGTGTCCTGGCGGTCGACACGCGAATTGCCCCGGGCGCGATCGTTGTAGACCAAGAGAGTGTCCAGGCCCAGCCGTTCGTTGACGATGCCGTGCAGTTGCAGCAGGTCGTCGCGCTCCAGCGACTGGTGGAAGCTCTGCACCAGCAGTTGCGGGCCGTAGCGGTCGATGGTCAGGCCGGGGGCGCCTTCCTGGCTGCCATGGAACAGGCGATAGCAGTCGGTGCCTTGCTGGTGCAGTTGGCCGAGCAGCTCCTGGCGCTGGTCGAGGGCGGCGCGCAGCGCCTGATTCAAGGAAGACATGCCGGGCGCGCCTTAGAGAAATGAGGCGCGGGAGTTTAGCAGTTCTGTAAACACGGGTATTGCATACAGATGTGAGCTAGTCCCCCTAATGGCCAGGTGCTTTGTGGGAGCAAGGCTTGCCCGCGATGCAGGCGATGCGGTCTTTCAGAAATCGAGGTGCCTGTTTCGCGAGCAAGCTTTGCTCCCACAGTCCTGCGGCGCAAGGACTCGATGCCTCAGGGGAACCGAGTTGTTTGGCTTAGCGATTGAGGCGCTTGTCGATCAACCCCTCCACCACACTGGGATCGGCCAGGGTCGAGGTGTCGCCGAGGCTGTCGAGTTCGTTGCAGGCGATCTTGCGCAGGATGCGCCGCATGATCTTGCCCGAACGGGTCTTGGGTAGCGCCGGTGCCCACTGGATCAGTTCCGGTTTGGCGAAGCTGCCGATTTCCTTGCTGACGTGGGCCAGCAGTTCCTTCTTCAACTCGTCATTGGCCTCGACCCCGTTCATCGGCGTGACAAAGGCATAGATGCCCTGGCCCTTGAGGTCGTGGGGGTAACCGACGACGGCGGCTTCGGCAATGTTGTCGTGCAGTACCAGGGCGCTTTCCACCTCGGCGGTGCCGATGCGATGCCCGGAGACGTTGATCACATCGTCGATGCGCCCGGTGATCCAGTAATCGCCGTCTTCGTCGCGGCGCGCCCCATCACCAGTGAAGTAATAACCGGGGTAGGGCTTGAAGTACGTGTCGACCATGCGTTGATGATCGCCGTAGACGCTGCGAATCTGCCCGGGCCAACTGGATTTGATCGCCAGTACGCCGCTGCCGGGGCCATTGATTTCCTTGCCCACTTCATCCAGCAAGACCGGTTGCACGCCGAACATCGGCCGGGTGGCGCAGCCTGGCTTGAGCCGTGGGGCACTCACCAACGGGCTGAGCATGATGCCGCCAGTCTCGGTCTGCCACCAGGTATCGACAATTGGGCAGCGCTGTTCGCCGACCACGTTGAAATACCATTCCCACGCTTCCGGGTTGATCGGCTCACCGACGGTGCCGAGCAATCGCAGGCTTTTGCGCGATGTTTCCTGCAACGGTCCGGGCCCTTCGCGCATCAACGCGCGCAGGGCGGTCGGCGCGGTGTAGAAGATGTTGACCTGATGCTTGTCGATCACCTGCCAGAAACGCGAACTGCTCGGGTGGCTCGGCACGCCCTCGAAGATCAGCGTGGTGGCGCCATTGGCCAGCGGGCCATAGACGATGTAGCTATGGCCGGTGACCCAGCCGACATCGGCGGTGCACCAGAACACTTCGTTGTCGCGGTAGTCGAGCACGTACTTGAACGTCATCGCCGCTTGCAGCAGATAGCCGCCCGTGGTGTGCAGCACACCCTTGGGTTTGCCAGTGCTGCCGGAGGTGTAGAGGATGAACAGCGGGTCTTCGGCGTCCATCGGTTCGGGTGGGCAATCGTCGCTGATGTCATGCATGGCCTGGTGGTACCAGAGGTCACGACCTTCAACCCAGTCCACCTCGCCCTGGGTGCGCTCGACCACCAGCACGGTGCTGACGTTCGGACAGCTTTCCAGGGCCTTGTCGACGTTACGCTTGAGCGGTACGAAGCGCCCGCCGCGGACACCTTCGTCAGCGGTGATCACGGTGCGGCAATCGGCGTCGAGGATCCGGTCGCGCAGGGAGTCCGGTGAGAAACCACCGAACACCACCGAATGCACCGCGCCGATGCGGGTACAGGCGAGCATGGCGTAGGCGGCCTCGGGGATCATCGGCATGTAGATGCAGACCCGGTCGCCTTTCTTCACACCACGGCTTTTCAGCACGTTGGCCAGGCGGCACACATGGTTGTGTAGTTTTTTGTAGGTGATTTCTGCCGATTCGGCGGGGTCGTCGCTTTCCCAGATGATTGCCGTCTGGTCGCCGCGCGTTTCCAGGTGACGGTCGATGCAATTGGCGCTGACGTTCAGCTTGCCACCGGCGAACCAGGTCGCGTCGCCGTTCTTGAGGTCATAGCGCTGGACGGTTTGCCAGGGCGTCATCCAGTCGAGAAAGCGCGTGGCCTGCTCGGCCCAGAAGGCGCTGGGGTGTTCGATGGATTCTTTGTAGAGCCGCTTGTACTCGTCCTGACTCAGTTGCGCAGCCCGGCGGACGGCATCGGCTTGGGGGTACTGGCTGATATCGAACATGACGGTTCCTTATTCTTGTTTTGCGACAAGATATAAAGATGCGCCCAGTAGCCAGAGGGTTCAAGTCATGCACAAAGCAACTGTGTGCGAGCTTGGTGGGAGCAAAGCTTGCTCGCGATGACGGCGTCACATTCAACAGATAGGTTGATGTCAGACCGCTATCGCGAGCAAGCTTTGCTCCCACAAGGCTCGCTCCCACAGGGATCAGCGGTGAGCTGTGGGAGCGGGGGGACGATCAGCCGCGATGACGCCCGCGGAAGTAGTTGATCAAGCCCTGGGTCGAAGCATCTTCGGCCGGGTTTTCTTCACTGCCCACCAGGCGGTTGTAGACGCCCTTGCCCAACTCCTTGCCCAGTTCCACGCCCCATTGGTCGAAGGCGTTGATGCCCCAGACCACGCTCTGCACGAACACCTTGTGTTCATACAGCGCCACCAGCGCGCCGAGGCGACGTGGGCTGATGCGTTCGACCACCAGGGTGTTGCTCGGACGGTTGCCCGGGATCACCTTGTGGGAGGCCAGTTTCTGCACCTCTTCTTCGCTGGCGCCCTTGTCCCGCAGCTCGGCTTCGGCTTCGGCGCGGGTCTTGCCGAGCATCAGTGCCTGGCTCTGGGACAGGCAGTTGGCGTACAGCCACTGGTGATGATCGGAAACCGGGTTGAAGCTGACGATCGGCACGATGAAGTCGGCCGGGATCAACTGGGTGCCCTGGTGCAGCAACTGGTGGTAGGCGTGCTGACCGTTGCAGCCAACGCCGCCCCAGATCACTGGGCCCGTGTCGGTCGACACCGGCGTACCGTCCAGGCGCACGCTCTTGCCGTTGGATTCCATGTCCAACTGCTGCAAATGCTTGGTGATGTTACGCAGGTAGTGGTCGTACGGCAGGATCGCATGGCTCTGCGCGCCCCAGAAGTTGCCGTACCACACGCCCAACAGCGCCAGCAGCACCGGCATGTTCTGCTCGAACGGGGCGCTCTGGAAATGCTGGTCCATGGAATAGGCGCCGGAGAGCAACTCCTTGAAGTTCGACATGCCGATGGCCAAGGCGATCGGCAGGCCGATGGCCGACCACAGCGAGTAGCGCCCGCCGACCCAGTCCCACATCGGGAAGATGTTTTCTTCACGGATGCCGAAGGCCACGGCGGCGGCGTTGTTGCTCGATACCGCGATGAAGTGGCGATACAGCTCCGCTTCGGAGCCACCCTGGGCCAGGTACCAGGCGCGGGCGGCTTGGGCGTTCTTCAGGGTTTCGAGGGTGTTGAAGGATTTCGACGAGACGATGAACAACGTGGTCTCGGCGCGCAGCTTCATGGTCAGTTCATGGAACTCACTGCCGTCGATGTTCGCCAGGTAGTGGCAGCGAACGCCTTTTTGCGCGTAGGACAACAGTGCTTCGGACACCAGCTCCGGGCCGAGGAAAGAACCACCGATGCCGATGTTTACCACGTCGGTGATGGGCTTTTCGGTGTAGCCGCGCCACAGGCCGTCGTGAATGCGGCCCACCAGGTCGGTGATCTGGTTCAGCACTTTGTGCACGTCCGGCATCACGTTGACGCCGTTGACCAGCAACTTGTCGCCCACCGGCCGACGCAGGGCGGTGTGCAGGGCAGGGCGGTTTTCCGAGGCGTTGACGATTTCGCCTTCGAACAGCGACTTGATCGCGCCCTTGAGGTCGACTTCGTTGGCCAGGCCCACCAGCAGGTCGCGGGTCTGGGTGTTGATCAGGTTTTTCGAGTAGTCGAGAAACAGGCCACAGCTCGACAGGGTGAATTGAGTGAAACGCTGCGGATCGGCATTGAACGCTTCGCGCATGCTGAAATCCTGCATGGCTTTGCGGTGGTCATTCAGCGCTTGCCAGGCTGGCAGAGCGGTCACGTCATGAGGGGTTCGGTAATACGCCATCGCTGCGGGTTTCCTTTTTACTTGAACGGCCTTTTGTACACTAAAAATTCCGACGCGGCTCGAGGTGGGCGTCCGGACACTGCATCGACACGATCGCCGGACGCAGGGCGACTACAGTAAACCTCGTGTTGCGATCTGTCTTGGCTTTGTCTGACCGATTCCCGGTACTTTTTTATACAGCAGGGGGCGGGAATGGTTCGCTGTGGGAGCAAAGCTTGCTCGCGATTGCAATGGACCCGTTGCATGGATGTCGCCTGACACACTGCTATCGCGAGCAAGCTTTGCTCCCACAGGCTTGTACACAGATATCGTTCGGGTTCGATCAGGCGAGCTGCACCGGAATCGCATTGCTGGTGTGGCTCAGTTCATTGCCCGGGGCCATGTACAGCATGCGGGGCTTGAAGTTGACCAGTTCGGCTTCGCTGTAGTGGGCGTAGGCGCAGATGATGACGCGGTCACCGACCTTGGCCTTGTGCGCTGCGGCACCGTTCACCGAGATCATCCGCGAACCTTCCTCGCCACGGATGGCGTAGGTGGTGAAGCGTTCGCCGTTGTCGACGTTGTAGATCTGGATCTGTTCGTATTCGCGGATCCCCGACAGGTCCAGCCATTCACCATCAATGGCGCAGGAGCCTTCGTAATCGAGCACGGCGTGGGTGACTTCGGCGCGGTGCAGCTTGGCCTTGAGCATGATGGCATGCATGAATGTTTCCTCTGGTCGGGTCCGAACGGCGGGCAGTCTGCCTGAAGGCTTGTGGGGCGGCAATACGCGAGGGATTTGCAAGTGCAGTCTGTATGTGGGAGCAAAGCTTGCTCGCGATGACGGGGTCAAATTCGACACGTATGCCGAATATCAGGCCGCTATCGCGAGCAAGCTTTGCTCCCACAAGGCCAATTCCCAGATTGGGACGGGTGTGGGTTTAGGCGGGGGTGTCGAGGTCTAGGTGCAGGTTGTCGATCAGGCGCGTGGTGCCCAGGAAGGCCGCCACCAGAATCACCAGGTCACGGTCCTCGCTCAATGCCGGACGCAAGGTCTTGGCGTGACGGATTTCCAGGTAGTCGGGACGCAGGCCGGCGGCTTCGAGTTGCTTGAGCTGCTCGTCGATCAGTGCCGGGAAATCTCGTCGGCCCTGTTTGATGGCGTCGGCGATCTGGCTCAGGACGCGATAGACCACGGGCGCGACGGCACGTTGATCCGGGCTGAGGAAGCCGTTGCGCGAGGACAGTGCCAGGCCGTCCTCGGCGCGAACGGTCGGCTCGCCGATGATCTGGATCGGCATGTTCAGGTCATGGACCAGTGCGCGGATCACCGCCAGTTGCTGGAAGTCTTTCTGGCCAAACACCGCCAGGTCAGGCTGGACCATGTTGAACAGTTTACTGACCACCGTCGCCACACCCTCGAAATGCCCTGGACGGCTGGCGCCGCACAAGCCTTCGGACAATTGCGGGACGCTGACCCGGGTCTGCCCGGCCATGCCGTCGGGGTAGATCTCTTCGACGCTGGGCGCGAACAGCAGATGGCAGCCGGCCTGGAGCAGTTTCTCCTGGTCGGCCGCCAGGGTGCGGGGGTATTTGTCCAGGTCTTCGCCAGCGCCGAATTGCAGCGGATTGACGAAAATGCTCGCCACCACGAAGTCGGCCCGTTGCGTGGCCTTGGTGACCAGCGCCACATGACCGCTGTGCAGGTTGCCCATGGTCGGCACGAAGGCGATGCGTTTGCCTTCGCCGCGGGCACGGGCCACGGCGGCTCGCAGTTCGCGTACGGTTTTGACGGTGTTCATGCAGAAAACCCGTGCTCGGCGCCAGGAAAGGTTACGGCCTTGACTTCGGCGACGTAGGCACTCAAGGCGCCCTGGATGGACGTCTGCCCGGCCATGAAGTCCTTCACGAACTTGGGCACGCGACCGGTGATCGACAGGCCGAGCATGTCGTGCAGCACCAGCACCTGGCCATCGGTGGCGTGGCCGGCGCCGATCCCAATCACCGGGATCTTCACCGCCTGGGTGATTTCTTCCGCCAGCTCGCTGGGCACGCATTCGAGCAGCAACATCGCCGCACCAGCCTGCTCCAGCGCAATTGCATCGGCGCGCATCTGCCGTGCCTGGTTCTCATTGCGACCCTGGACCTTGTAGCCACCGAAGATATTGACCGATTGTGGGGTCAGGCCCATGTGCGCGCATACCGGGATACCCCGCTCGGCCAGCAGCCGAATCGAATCGGCCAGCCACAACGCGCCTTCGACCTTGAGCATGTGGGCTCCGGCCTGCATCAGCATGGCGCTGTTGGTCATGGTTTGTTCGAGGGTGGCGTAGGCCATGAACGGCAGGTCGGCGAGAATCAGTGCATCGGTGTTACCGCGTTTGACGGCGGCCACATGGTAGGCCATCTCGGCGGTGGTCACCGGCAGCGTGCTGTCGTGACCTTGCAGCACCATGCCGAGGGAATCGCCCACCAGCAACACTTCGACACCGGCCTCATTGCAGGCGTGGGCGAAAGTTGCGTCATAGCAGGTCAGCATGGTGATTTTTTCACCTTTTTGCTTGAGACCTTGCAGCGTGGTCAGGGTAATAGCTGGCATGAAAAAGTCCTCATTAGGCGCTCGTGAATTACTGCAAGTAACGCGCATGATTCGTTATCGATACAGGCGCACCTTCTTATGTGTGGTGCTTGTAAGGCCTGGATTGCGCCCTTCAGCGCCGTATTGGCGGCAACGGGACGCCTATAGTCGTGAGGAGCACTCGGGAAGTCAATTGGATGTGTTACCGCCGGGTGTTACCGGGGTTACTGATGCGTTTCAGCGTAGAGGCGTGTCCCCGGCATGACGGTCCAGTACCGCATCCTGTGGGAGCAAAGCTTGCTCGCGATGGCGGTGGATCAGACGGCATGAATGTTCACTGGCCCACCGCAATCGCGAGCAAGCTTTGCTCCCACAAGAGGAACTGCGTCAGTGCGGCGGCAAGCGTTCCAGACCAACGAATGGGCACGCCGCGAGGAGATCCTTGAGTGAGCGCCCATCGGCCAGGCGCAGGTCGGCGGGTGCCAACTCGGCCAGTGGGTACAGCACAAAGGCCCGGGCTTGCATGTGGTAGTGGGGGACCTTGAGGCGAGGCTCGTCGATCAGGCGATCGCCGAACAGCAGGATGTCCAGATCCAGGGTGCGCGGGCCCCAGCGTTCCAGGCGTTCACGACCCTGTCCGGTTTCGATGGCTTGCAGCGCATCGAGCAGGTCCAGCGGTGCCAGGCGGCTGTCCAGCGCCGCCACCGCGTTGGTGTAGCGCGGCTGGCCGGGCAGCAGGGAATCACTTTGATAAAACGCCGAGACCCCCACCAGTTGGGTGTCGGGCAATTGCGCCAGCGCCTGGACGGCACTGCGCAATTGTTCGGTAGGTTCGGCCAGGTTGCTGCCCATGCCGATGTAGATGCGTTCCATCGATTACTCGCCCGATGCGCTCGGTACACCGGCACGCTTGCGCTTGGCACCGCTGCTGCGACGGCGCTTGCGCGGGCCGCTGGCGCCGTCATCCTTGCCGCTGAGCTCGCGAATCATGTCGCGGCGCTCGCTGTCGTTGGCGTCCTGGTAATCGGTCCACCATTCACCCAGGCCATCGGTCTGCTCGCCCGCGCTTTCACGCAGCAGCAGGAAGTCGTAGCCGGCGCGGAAACGCGGGTTGTCCAGCAGCAGGTCGGCACGTTTACCGCTGCGCCGTGGCAGGCGTTCTTGCATGTCCCAGATCTCGCGGATCGGCATCGTGAAGCGTTTGGGGATGGCGATGCGCTGGCACTGTTCGGCGATCAGCTCGTGGGCAGCTTCCTGCATCGCCGGGATCGGCGGCATGCCACGCTCTTGCAGGCGCAACACCCGGGCCGGCAGGGCAGGCCAGAGCAACGCGGCGAACAGGAACGCAGGTGTCACCGGCTTGTTCTGCTTGATGCGCAGGTCGGTGTTGATCAGGGCTTCGCTGATCAAGGTGTGGGTGTAGGTCGGGTTGTGCTCCAGGGCCTCGGCGCTGGCGGGGAACAGCGGATCGAACAGCTGCAGGTCCACGAGCATCTCGAAGGTGTCTGCGGCGTTGCCCGAGAGGAACAACTTGAGCACTTCCTCGAACAGGCGCGCCGAAGGGATTTCCCGCAGCATCGGCGCCAGTTCGCGAATGGGCACGGCGCTGTGTTTTTCGATGCCGAAGTCCAGCTTGGCGGCGAAACGCACGGCCCGCAGCATCCGCACCGGGTCTTCCTGGTAGCGCTGCTTGGGATCGCCGATCAGGCGGATCAGGCGATTGCGAATATCGTGTACGCCGTTGGCGTAATCGAGGATGCGTTCGCTGACCGGATCGTAATACAGGGCGTTGATGGTGAAGTCGCGGCGTTGCGCGTCTTCTTCCAGCGTGCCGTAGACGTTGTCGCGCAGGATGCGCCCGCTCTCGTTGCGGGAGGACTGGTTGCTGTCTTCCTCTTCATCGTTTTGCGGGTGATTGGCGCGGAAGGTCGCCACTTCGATGATTTCGCGACCGAAGTGGATGTGGACCAGCTTGAAGCGCCGGCCAATGATCCGCGCATTGCGAAATTCGGCCCGTATCTGTTCCGGCGTGGCGCTGGTGGCAACGTCGAAATCCTTGGGGGTGATGTTGAGCAGCATGTCGCGCACGCAGCCGCCGACCAGGTAAGCCTGGTAGCCGGCGTTCTGCAAGCGTTCGACGATGTTCACCGCATAACGGCTGAACTGGGCCTTTTGCAGTGAATGCTGGCCGCTGTTGAGCACTTCAGGCGTGCTGCGAATGTGTTGCGTACGACGCAAGGGAGAACGGAATGACTGGAACAGCTTCTTCAGCATGGGATGCACTGTTTGAAGGAATATTCGGCCAAAAACGAAGAATGACCGCATGATGGGCCGAGATTCTAGCATTTAGTCGAGGGATGGTGTAGGACGGAGCAGTTTAGAGCTGCAAGCTTCAGCGACAAGCCTTGTAGGCTGCAGGGAGGCGGAACGACAGAAACCACAAGGGGAGCCGAAGCTCCCCCAGAATTAGTTGCGTGCTCTGTTTTTATTATTGGTTTCGGGCTTCTTGTTTTTGTTGAGTGCCCGCGTCACGAGGTTTCCCTTCGTGACCCTCCCAATCGGGAGCCAAGAGCAAACGGATTGCTTTGATCGCTGTGTTGCAGTGATCTATCGATCCAACCAGTTCAGGCACCTGTCTTGAGACAGTTTTTATTGTTCTCGGCCTGGTTGTGGGGCAAGCCCCAAATACAACGCCTCTCCAAAAGAATCAGTTAGCTGCGCCTCTCGCCGTCTTGTTTTTATTGTGCGTGAGTCGATTCGTCTTATTTTTATTGTCTTTTGCATTGCTTGTTATTGTTCTTGTACCAAAGCTATAGCAGGGTGCGTGCCAACTTTTGCGAGGCCCAGAGAAACTGGGGGTTCTAGGGTTATAACCATTTTTTCGGGGCGAAAAAAAGCCGGGGTTTCGTTACCGTAAACCCCGGCTTCTGTTACGTGAAAAAGCTGAGGTAACAGTTTTTTCACATTCAGCGGTGTTACCCCCACACCTCAGCTTTCGCTGGTCGCACCGGTCTTGCGTCGTGGAATCCCCAGGCGCTGGCGACGTTCCCACAGGCACTTGCGGCTGACGCCCAGCTTGCGTGCCAGTTCGGTCTCGGTCATGTGGTCCTGGTGCTCCAGGACGAAGTGCTGGAAATAGTCTTCCAGGGACAGGTCTTCGGTGGGTTCGTGGCTGGTGTTGTTGGCAGCGCCGCCCTGTTGCGGGGCCAGGCCGATGAACTCTTCGTCGTCCAGGTCACTCAGTTCGATGTCGATGCCCAGCAGGTCGGCAGAGATTTCCGGGCTCTCGCACAGGATCACCGCCCGCTCGACCGCGTTTTCCAGCTCGCGAACGTTACCCGGCCAAGCGTAATGACGAATGGCCTGTTCGGCGTCCGGGGCGAACTTGAGGTCGGTGCGGTTGACCCGCGCGCTCTGGCGGGCCAAAAACGCCTGGGCGATTTCATTGACGTCCGCGCCGCGCTCGCGCAGGGCAGGGAGCTTCAAGGCGATCACGTGCAAGCGGTAATACAAGTCTTCGCGGAACTGGCCGATTTTCGCCAGGCTCTTGAGGTCGCGGTGGGTGGCCGCGATCAGGCGGACATCGACCTTCTGTGACTGCACCGAGCCGACCCGGCGGATTTCGCCTTCCTGAAGCACCCGCAGCAACCGCGCCTGGGCTTCCAACGGCAGCTCGCCGATTTCATCGAGGAACAACGTGCCGCCGTCCGCGGCTTCCACCAGCCCGGCCCGCCCGGCGCTGGCGCCGGTGAACGCACCTTTCTCGTGACCGAACAGTTCGGACTCGATCAGGCTTTCCGGAATCGCCGCGCAGTTCACCGAGATCATCGGCGCCTTGGCCCGGCGTGACAGGTTGTGCAGGGCACGGGCTACCAGCTCCTTGCCGGTACCGGACTCGCCCTGGATCAGGACATTGGAGTCGGTTGGCGCCACTTTGCGGATCTTGCTGTACAGGTCCTGCATGGGCGGGCAGGAACCGATGATGCCAATTTCGCCATTATTGTTGCTGGCGCCGGCTTTCGCCGAGGCGCTGGCCTTGCCAGCGGGCTCCACCGGGTTGCTGGTCGCCGCCTGTCGGTCGCGCAGGATGCGGGCCACGGCCTGGAGCATCTCGTCGTGGTCGAACGGTTTGGCGATGTAGTCCACCGCGCCCATTTTCATGGAGTCGACCGCCGAGCGCAGGCTGGCGTAACTGGTCATGATCAGCACGGGGGTGCCCTGGCCGAGCTTGATCAGCTCGGTGCCCGGGGCGCCAGGCAGGCGCAGGTCGCTGACGATCAGGTCAAACGTGGGAATGCTGAAACGTTCTTGTGCTTCCTGCACTGAACCGGCTTCGCTGACCTGGTACTGGTTGCGTTCCAGCAGGCGGCGCAAGGCGGAGCGGATAATTGTTTCGTCTTCGACGATCAAAATGTGCGGCATTGATTCGATTCTCTCGACGGTCTCAGTTCACAGCGGACGTCGCTTCGACATGACGCGGCAAGGTCACCCGGATACGGGTGCCGCGTTGGCTTTGTACATCGGCCGGGCTGTCGATGGTGATTTGTCCATAATGCTCTTCAACGATGGAATAGACCAGTGCGAGGCCCAGACCGGTGCCTTCGCCAGGATCCTTGGTGGTGAAGAAAGGTTCGAACAATCGGTCCATGATGTTCTGTGGGATACCGCTGCCTTCGTCTTCGACGATCAGGTCGACCGTGTGTTCGAAGGCTTCACTCTTGACCCGCACCGCGCTGCCGGCCGGTGAGGCGTCCCGCGCGTTGGATAGCAGGTTGATCAACACCTGGGCGAGCCGCTGGGGGTCGCCATCGACCCAGTGATCCGGATCGCACAGGTTGAAGAATTGCACCTCGAAATTGCGCCGGTTGAGCGCCAGCAGACCAATGGCATCCTGGGCCACTTCGGCCAGACAGACGGGCTCATCGTTGTGCTGGTGGCCGCCGGCATGGGCGAAGCTCATCAGCGACTGGACGATGCGTGACACGCGCTTGGTCTGTTCGAGGATCTGGCCGCTGATTTCCGTCAGCTCGCCGTCATCCTCACGCTCTTCGCGCAGGTTCTGCGCCAGGCAGGCAATGCCGGTAATCGGGTTGCCGATTTCATGGGCCACCCCGGCGGCCAACCGGCCGATGCTTGCCAGTCGTTCGGAGTGGACCAGCTTGTCTTCGAGCATCTGGGTATCGGTCAGGTCTTCGACCAGCAGCACCAGGCCGCTGTTACCCGGTGCCAACGGCTCGTCGATCGCTGCCTTGTGCAGGTTCAGCCAACGGGTCTGGCCGTCGAGGGCCAGGTGCTGTTTGTGCAAGTGCTCGTCCGGCAGATCGATGAAGCCTTGCAGCAAGCCTTTCCACGGCTCGCCCAGGGTGCTCAGGCGGGAACCGACCACGCGCTGGGCCGCGATCCCGGTGAGTTCTTCCATGGCCTTGTTCCACATCAGGATTTCCTGATCCTTGGCCAGGGAGCACACGCCCATCGGCAGTTCCTGCAAGGTCTGGCGGTGGTAACGGCGCAAGGCGTCCAGTTCGGCGGCAAGGCCGGTGAGGCGCGAGTGGTAATCCTCGAGGCGGCTTTCGATGAAGTGAATGTCCTCGGTGACATAGTTCTCGCCGCCGGCCTTGTAGGGCAGAAAGGTTTCGACCATGTCCTGGGCCACGCTGGGGCCCATCAGGCCGGACAGGTTGGCCTCGATCCGGTCCCGCAGGCGTCGCAAGGCATACGGACGGCGCTCATCGAAAGGCAGGTAAAGGTCACGCAGGGCCTGTTCGACTTCCTTTTGCGCGGCCTTGGCGCCCAGGGGCTTGGCCAGTTGCGTGGCGAACTCCTGGGGCGAGGCGGCGTGCAGTTCGCGGCGCTGCGGGCGGCGGACGTTGTCCACGGCACAGGCTTCGGCGGCGCTGGCCTCTTCGCTGCTGGCGTTGGTGAACAGCGAGATCAGGGTGAACATCAGCACGTTCGCGGCCAGGGAGGCGATGGCCGCCATGTGCCAACTGGTGTCGTCGAGCACGTAGATCATGTTCAGCAGCGGAATATAGAAGCCCTGCAGGTTGCCCATCAGCGGCAACAGCATCGCGACCAGCCATACCAGGATCCCTGCCAGCAGACCGGCGATGAAGCCGCGGCGATTGGCGGTCGGCCAATACAGCACCGACAACACGCCGGGCAGGAACTGCAGGGTGGCGACAAAGGCGACGATGCCCAGGTTGGCCAGGTCCTGTCCCTCACCCAGCATCAGGTAGAAACCGTAGCCGGCCATGATGATCGCGACGATCAGCGCCCGCCGTGTCCATTTCAGCCAGCGGTAGATATTGCCTTCGGCCGGTGGCTGGTAAAGCGGCAGCACCAGGTGGTTGAGGGCCATGCCCGACAATGCCAGCGTGGTGACGATGATCAAGCCGCTGGCCGCCGACAGGCCGCCGACATACGCCAGCAACGCCAGGGCCTTGCTGTTGGCGGCGATGCCGATGCCCAGGGTGAAGTATTCCGGATTGGTACTGGCGCCCAGCTTCAGGCCGGCCCAGAGGATCAACGGTACCGCCAGGCTCATCAGCAGCAGGAACAGCGGCAGGCCCCAACTGGCGCTCACCAGCGAGCGCGGGTTGAGGTTTTCGGTAAAGGTCATGTGGTACATGTGCGGCATCACGATGGCCGACGCGAAGAACACCAGCAACAGCGTGCGCCATGGGCCTTCCTGCAAAGGCGTGTGCAGGGCGGCGAGGGCGGTCTGGTTCTGCAGCAGCCAAAGCTCAAGCTGCTGCGGGCCATCGAACACGCCATACAAGGCATAGAGGCCGACGCCGCCGATGGCGATCAGCTTGATCACCGATTCAAAAGCGATGGCGAACACCAGGCCTTCGTGCTTTTCCCGCGTGGCAATGTGCCGGGAGCCGAAGAAAATCGTGAACAGGATGATCAGCACACAGAAGCTCAACGCCACCCGGTGCTGCACCGGCTCGCGGGTCAGGATGCTGATGGAGTCGGCCACGGCCTGGATCTGCAGGGCCAGCAGCGGCAGCACCCCGACCAGCATGAAAATCGTGGTCAGTGCGCCGGCCCAGGTGCTGCGAAAACGAAAGGCGAACAGGTCGGCCAGCGACGACAGTTGGTAGGTGCGGGTGATTTTCAGGATCGGGTAGAGCAACACCGGCGCCAGCAGGAACGCCCCTGACACCCCCAGGTAACTGGAGAGGAAGCCATAGCCGTACTGGTAGGCCAGCCCGACGGTGCCATAGAACGCCCATGCGCTGGCATAGACACCCAGCGACAGGGTGTAGGTCAGCGGGTGGCGGATGATCGCCCGGGGGATCATGCCTCGTTCGCTGATCCAGGCTACGCCGAACAGCACGGCCAGGTAGGCGGCGCTGATCAGGATCATCTGGGTCAGGCTAAAGCTCATCGGCATCTTTTTGGCTCTGCAGGATGAAGGTCACGACAATCAGGATCAGCCAGAGCAGATACGGCCGATACCAGGCACCCGTGGCATCGATCCACCAATCCATGATGGCCGGGGAGAACAGATAAATCCCCACTACCAGGAGCAGGACCAAGCGATAGATATACATCCCGGCCTCTCTAATTTATGCGCGTGCCCAAAAAACGTGCGGCGATGGTAACGGATGGGCGCCAAGCTGCAAGGGCCGTCAACGTATTTGCGCTTCGGGCAGGCTCAGTGTGCGCGGGATCTTGCCCGCGTCCCAGTGGCGAATGCCCCAGGCCAGCAGTTCCCGTGGGCTGGCATCGACCCGTTCGAGGCCCGGTTGCTGGCCCAGCGCGCGCAACGCCCGTAACAACAATGGCGTGGCCTGATCGCCTGCCAGGGGCGGTGAGCGGTAGGATTTACCGAGCTTGTGCCCGTCGGGCTGGGTGATCAGCGGCACGTGCAGGTAACGCGGTTGCGGCAACCCAAGCAGTTCTTGCAGGTAGAGCTGGCGTGGCGTGGAGTCCAGCAGGTCGGCGCCGCGCACGATATCGGTCACCCCTTGCCAGGCGTCGTCCAGGACCACGGCCAGTTGATAGGCGTAGAGCCCGTCGCGGCGGCGGATCACGAAGTCGCCGACCTCGCGGCCCAGGTGCTGTCGGAACTCGCCCTGGACCCGGTCGGTGAAGTGGTACTCAAGCTCGGGGACGCGCAGGCGGATGGCGGCGTCCTCGGTGCTGTGCCCGGCGTTGCGGCACAGCCCCGGATAAATGCCCTGGTACGCTTCCAGTTGTTTGCGCGAACAGGTGCAGGCGTAGGCCAGGCCCTGGCTGAACAGCCGGCTGATCACCTGATCGTAGGCGTCATGGCGCTCGCTCTGGCGAATCATCTCGCCGTCCCATTCGAACCCGTAGCTTTCCAGTGCCTTGAGAATCGCCGTTTGCGCGCCCGGTTCTTCCCGCGGAGGGTCAAGGTCTTCCATGCGCAGCAACCAACGCCCGCCCACGGCGCGGGCATCCAGGTACGACGCCAGGGCGGCGACCAGCGAACCGAAATGCAAATGGCCGCTGGGGGTGG
>NZ_MUOA01000082.1:0-44144 GCF_002001065.1 Pseudomonas sp. A25(2017)
AATGCGGTGGGTCAGACGGCACATTTGCTAGCTGACCCACCGCATTCGCGAGCAAGCCCGCTCCCACAATGAACCCACGCATATTTGCCAGGCAAAAAAACGCCCCGAACCAGTCGGGGCGTTTTTGTGTGTGGCGTAGCGGCGGGGCTTACTTGCCCTGCCAGCGCTGCATGACCAGGGTGGCGTTGGTGCCGCCGAAGCCGAAGCTGTTGCTCATCACGGTATTGATGGTGGCGTTTTCGCGAGTCTTGGTCAGGATTGGCAGGTCGGCCACTTCCGGATCCAGTTCGTCGATGTTGGCGGAACCGGCCATGAAATTGCCTTCCATCATCAGCATGCAGTAGATCGCTTCGTGAACGCCGGCGGCGCCCAGGGAGTGACCCGACAGGCTCTTGGTGGAGCTGATGGCCGGGGCCTTGTCGCCGAACACTTCGCGCACACCTTTCATTTCCGCGACGTCGCCGACCGGAGTCGAGGTGCCGTGGGTGTTCAGGTAGTCGATCGGTGCGTCAACGGTGGACATGGCCATCTGCATGCAACGCACGGCGCCTTCACCGCTGGGTGCGACCATGTCGTAGCCGTCGGAAGTGGCGCCGTAGCCGACGATTTCCGCGTAGATCTTGGCGCCACGGGCCAGGGCGTGTTCCAGCTCCTCGACCACCACCATGCCGCCGCCGCCAGCGATGACGAAGCCGTCACGGTCTGCATCGTAGGCGCGGGAAGCCTTGTCCGGGGTGTCGTTGCGCTTGCTGGACAGGGCGCCCATCGCGTCGAACAGGAACGACTGGCTCCAATGTTCTTCTTCGCCGCCACCGGCGAACACGATGTCTTGTTTGCCCATCTGGATCTGCTCGACCGCATTACCAATGCAGTGGGCACTGGTGGCGCAAGCGGAGGAGATCGAGTAGTTCAAACCCTTGATCTTGAACGGCGTGGCCAGGCAGGCGGAAACGGTGCTGCCCATGGTCCGCGTGACGCGGTACGGGCCAACGCGCTTGACGCCTTTTTCGCGCAGGATGTCCAGCGCTTCCATCTGGTTCAAGGTGGAGGCGCCACCGGAGCCGGCGATCAGGCCGGTGCGCGGGTTGGAAACCTGCTCTTCGGTCAGCCCGGAGTCAGCGATGGCGTCCTTCATGGCCAGGTAGGCGTAAGCCGCCGCATGGCCGACGAAACGGTAGATCTTGCGATCGATCAGCTCTTCGAGGGGAAGGTCAATGGAGCCGGAAACCTGGCTACGCAGACCCATTTCGGCATATTCCGGATTGAACCGGATGCCAGGGCGACTTGCACGCAGGTTAGCGGAGACGGTCTCTTTGTCATTGCCCAGGCACGAAACGATGCCCAGACCAGTGATAACGACGCGGCGCATGCGGATAACCCTTAGAAGTTGTCAGTGGAGGTGAAAACGCCAACCCGGAGGCCTTCGGCGGTGTAGATCTCGCGACCATCCACGGCGACCGAACCATCGGCAATGGCCATGTTCAGCTTGCCCTTGAGGACACGCTTGATATGAATGTTATAGGTGATTTTCTTGGCGGTCGGCAGGACCTGACCAAAGAACTTCACTTCGCCCGAGCCCAGGGCGCGACCGCGACCCGGCAGGCCTTGCCAGCCGAGGAAGAAACCGACCAGTTGCCACATGGCGTCCAGGCCCAGGCAGCCCGGCATGACCGGATCACCTTCGAAGTGGCAGGCGAAGAACCACAGGTCCGGAGTGATATCCAGCTCGGCGACCAATTCACCTTTGCCGTACTTGCCACCCTCTTCGCTGATATGGGTGATGCGATCCACCATCAGCATGTTCGGGGCGGGCAGTTGCGCGTTACCTGGGCCGAACAGCTCACCGCGACTGCAGCGCAGCAGATCTTCCCGGGTAAAGGCGTTTTGTTTGGTCATGCGAGCTCCTCAATAGTCCCATGCGGCAGGGTGGGGCAAATCTTCCCGGCCGACCGAAGCGTTCATGCCTCGAGTCGACAGCCTACTCATAGACTATTGCGTTGTAGTGAAAGTCACAGCACACGGGAAATGAATGTACACCTGTGCACTGAAATTTTTATTCAAGCCCCAATCGAGACTTGTTCGGGTGCCTAAGACTGCCGCACTTTCGCCTTTCACGCCAGTCACAGATGGTCCAGTGACCTGTTCTAATTCACCCAGCGCTGCAGAATCTGCTGCAGGTCGTTCCTTTTGAACGGCTTGGCCAGGTAATCGTTCATGCCCGCCGCGAGGCAGGCTTCGCGGTCACCCTGCAAGGCGTTGGCCGTCAGGGCGATGATCGGCACCTCGCCGCAGCCCGGCAACTGGCGAATCTGCCGCGTGGCTTCGTAGCCATCGATGATGGGCAAACGGCAATCCATGAGGATCGCTTCGAAAATCAGGCTTTCGGCGCTGCGTACCGCTTGGGCGCCATCGGTGGCGATGCTGACGGTGAAGCCCAGGCTGCGCAGCATGGCTTCGACCACCGTCTGGTTGACCGGATTGTCTTCCACCAGCAATACGTTGCGGCCTCCGCCATCGCCGCTGCCGCTGCCGATAGACAGGCGCGGCGCCAGGGTCGCTGGCGTCTGGCGCGACAGGGCCAGCGGGATCTCAAGGGTGAACACTGAGCCCTGGCCTTCCTCGCTCTGGGCCCGCAGTGTTCCGCCCATGCGCTCGGCCAGGGTACGGGCGATCGGCAGGCCCAGGCCAGTGCCGCCGTAGCGCCGGGAGATCGAATTGTCGGCTTGCTGGAAGGCGTCGAACATGCGCTCCAGGCTCTCGGCCGGGATTCCGATGCCACTGTCGCGCACCGTGCAGGTGAACCACAGCAGTTCGTGGTCCAGGGCTTGCCACTGGCATTGCACGGTGACACGGCCTTGCTCGGTGAATTTCAGTGCATTGCCGATCAGGTTCACCAGGATCTGCCGTATCCGCGTCGGATCGCCCTGGACCTGCAAGGCCTGCATGTCGTCCGGGACCAGCAGGTCCAGGCCCAGCTTGCGCTGCGCGGCGCTGTGCTGGAACGACTGCGCGCAACTGCCCACCAGCTCGGCCAGGTTGAACGGGATGTGCTCCAGTTCCAGGGCCGAGCGTTCGATGCGCGAGAAGTCGAGGATGTCGTTGATGACCTTCAGCAGGTGTTCGGTGGATTCCGACGCCAGCGCCGTGTACTCGTGCTGCTCGTCGGTCATGCGGGTGGTTTCCAGCAACTGCAGCATGCCCAGCACGCCGTTCATGGGCGTGCGCAGTTCATGACTCATCATTGCCAGGAATTCGGACTTGGCGCTGTTGGCTTTTTCCGCTTCTTCGCGGGTCTTGATCAACTGCGCCATGGCCTGGTGCTGTTCGCGGCTGGCTTGTTCCAAACCGCCGGCCAGGTTGTTGATGTGCCGCGACAAGGCCCCCAGTTCGGCATCATCGACGATGGGCAGCGGGGTGCTGTAGTCGCCTTGCTGGATGGCCTTGACCGCGTTGCCGATGTCGCGGATCGGCCGGGACAGGTTGGTCGCCAGCCGGCGCGCCACCAGGAAGGTGAACAGCAGGGCGAACAGCGCCAGGATCGCGGCCTTGAACAGGATTTCCTGCTGCCGCTGACTGAAGGCGTCGCTGGACATGCCGACGATCACGCGGCCCAGGTAATCTTCGCCGGCCGCTTCGCCGGAGGTGGTGTTGCCTTGCAGGAAGTCATTGTTCAGGGCAATGCGCTGCAGGCGCACCGGGGCCTGGAAGACTTCGATCTGCTGGGCACGGCTGCGGGTTTGCTCGGGTTGTTCGACGTACACCAGGACCTTGTCGGTGCTGTCCTGGACCTCCAGGAAGCGCACGTGCGGGGTCGCCAGGGTGGCGGTGAGCAGGCTTTCCAGCACTTCATTGTTGCCGGAAATCACCCCGTATTCCGTGGCGGGGGCCAGTTGGTTGGCGATCAGCTGCCCGGTGTGATTGAGTTCCTGGCGCAGGTCCTGGATCCGTACGAAGGTAAAGAAGCTGATCAGCAGCACGGTCAGCAGCAACGCCGGGCCGAGGGCGATGAGCTGGGTACGGGTGTTGATGTCCCAACGGCGACGCAAGGTCATGGGCGGTGTTCTCCTTCGGCCAACATTGCCGCGACGGATTCGGCGTCAATCGGTTCGATCCCCAGTGAGCGGGAGACCTGCCGGTTGCCCAGGACCTTGAAGCGGTCCGGATACAGCGTGCGCGGCCAGGTCGTGGCGGGGCGGTCCAGCAGCTCGTCGAGAATCGCCAGCCAGTCTTGTTGGTCGCTATAGGTGCTGGCCAAGCTACCGGCCTTGACGAACGCGGCGCTGGGCCCGATCAGGGCGCGTTGCCGGGCGTAGCTGCTGAGCAACAGGTTCTTCACGGTCTTGGGGTTGTACAAGTCGGGGTCATCGAGACCCAGCAGTACGTCGCTCTGGCCCAGCAGGTTTTGCAGGGGACGGCTGTCGTTGGTGTCGTCCCAGCGTTCGCTGACGATGGCCAGGCCCAGCGGTGCCGCGGCCTGTTGAATGTCCTTGAGCAGGAATTCACTGTGGGTGTCGTAAAGCACGCCGACCCGTCGCACTTGCGGCAGGATGGTGCGGATCAGCCGCAATTGCCGCGCCATCGGCGGATCGCTCCACAGCAGGCTCAGGTGCGCAGGCGTTGCTTCGCCCAGGCGATCGTGGGCTTGCTGGCGGCTGATGCGCAGCACCAGGGTGGCCGGCCCCCGGGCGTCTTGCAGGCGCCAGTCGAGGCTGGGCAGGTCAAGCAGGACCAGGCGGACGTTGCCTGGCAACTTGTCCGGCGCCGGCAGGTTGGCCAGCGGGGTAAACCGCACGCTGTCTTCGGGGCGCAGGGTTTTCAGGGCCTGGGTGAAAGATTGCACGCCGGGGCTGTCCTCGGCACCGGTCAACAGGACCTCGGCGGCCCGAGCCTCGATGGTCGCCAGCCAACCGGCAAACACCAGGCATAAGGCTAGCGTCAGGCGGCCATGAAATGGCGTCTTGCGGGGTGGGCGTCGGGACATCTAGAAAGACAACTCCGCGCTGAAATACACGACATGGCGGGAGTCGTAGCGGTTGTCGATAAAGGTGGTGGGCTGGTTGTCCAGGCGCTGCTGCAGGACGCCCGCCAGTTCCAGGCTGGCCTTGCCCAGCGCAATGCGCCGGGCGAGACGGGTGTCGACCCGTTCGTAGCGATAGCCATTGAGGGCGTCGGCGGCGTAATAGAACAACGCACTGTTCCAGCCTTGGCCCCAGTCCCGTAGCCAGCCGGCCGAACCGCTGTTGCGGGCGGTCAGTTGTTCGTCGAGGGGGTTGCTGGCCAGGGCGTCGACATAGGCATAGGTCAGGCGCAAGCGGTCGGCGCTGGTCACACGCCAGTCGAATTGGGTTTCGGCCCCGGAGAATTGCGATTCGTTGCTGTTGCTGGCGATGTACTGATTGTTGCGCAACGGTTCGCTGATCATGCCGGTGATTTCGTCATGGAACAGTTTCACGTCGACCGCCAGCCCCAGGTCCACGAAATAACCGTTGTAGCCCAGTTCCCGGGAGCGCATGTGCTCTTGTTCCAGGTTGCCCGGGCCGCGTGTCCGGACGAAATAACGGGCACTGCTCTGGCCGAAGGCGGCGGGTTGCACGTTGGTGACCTGATAGCTCCAGTTGACGTTGTTCTCGAACATGTCCGGGGAACGCACGGCTTCGGAGTACACCGCCCGCAGGCCGTGGCGCGGGGTGATCAGGTAGTTGACCGCGACCCGCGGGGTCAGCGAACTGCCGGTCAGGCGGGTGTCTTCGAACATCGCGCCGCCCTGCAACAACCAATGTTCGGTGGCCCGCCATTCGAGCTGGCCGAACAGGCGCCAGGTGGTGTCGTCCAGGGTGCCGTTGAAGTATGTCTGCGAGTCAGCCCGGTCATAACGATAGTTGGCGCCGGTGACCAGTCGCAGGCTGTCGGACAGGCTCAGGGTATCCTGGATCTCCAGGTCGTAGCGCGATTCCCGGGCGCTCTGGTCGATGTCGCCGCACAGGGTTTGCGAGGCGCCGTTGCGCCACTGGTCGAGCACCTGATTGGCCAGCGCCTGTTCCTGTGGCGTGCCGGCTGGCGCGCCGCTGCTGACGTAGCTGGGGATATTGCGTGCCAGCCTCTCGGCATAGTAGGGGTTGAGCTGCCACAGATCGGTCAATTGCGGGCTGAAGGACACCTCGGCGTCGCAGGCGCGCCAGGTCTGCTGGCGATCCCAGTGCTGGATCGAGCCCTGTACATAAAGACTGTGGTTGGGGTCCAGGTCCAGGTTCCAGCGCAGCGAACCGGCATAGTCCTTGGCGATGACGTCAGAGTTGTCGCCGGCGGCGGTAATCCCGGCGAACACCGGGTGGTAGGTGTAGGGCCGCTGATTGGTCCCGTCCTTGGCATTCAATTGCCAGTCGATACTTTGCTGCTCGTTCAACGTCTGGCTGACGGACAGGTTGACGCGGTTCAGGCGGCGGCTGTCGCGGTAATCGGCGCCGTTGCGGTCGCTGTCAAAGCCATCGTCTTCCTGGCCGGACAACGACAGCCGCAGGTCGCCGCCTTCCCAGCCGCTGCCCTGGCTGGCGTACCAGTCGCTGATGCCGCGCTGGCCACGGGTGATTTTCAGCCGGGTGCCGTGGCTGTCGGCCGGGGCGCGGGTGATGATGTTGACCACCGCCATCAGCGCATTGGCGCCGTAGCTGACGGTGTTGGGGCCGCGAAAGACCTCGATCCGCTCGATGTCTTCCATGGCCACCGGAATATCGCTCCAGTCCACCGTGGCCAGGCCGGCGCGGTACACCGAGCGGCCGTCGATCAGCACTTGCATGCGGCGGGCTTCGCTGGCGTTGGTGCCGTGGTAGTTCACGGCAGCCTGGTTGCCGCTGATGTTGCCGACCATCATGCCCGGCACCAGGCGCAGCAGTTCGCTGATATCGCGGGCGCCGCTGGCCTTGATCAACTCGCTGTCGAGCACGGTCATGCTGCCTGGCACTGCCGCTGGTGATTGCTTGAGGCGCGTGGCCGTCAGCACCTGGGGCATGGACTGGCTGTCCACGAACAGATCGTCGCCCAGCAATGGCGGACTGATGATCAGTGCCAATAGCAGGGACGAGCCTGGACGGGAAGGGCCAATGGACACGGCACAGCCTTTGAGAAGGGGTGGATGGCGGGCATGTTAACCGAGCTGAGCGACTTTTCCATTTACGTTGACAGCATTTTCCTAGGAATTGATGGTCAGCTTGCTACAGCTGGTGGTAATTGTTGCCGGGGCTGGTCGCGCTCTGGCCGCTCCGTATAATGCCCCGCATTGCCACTTGGTATGGAAGAACGGATTGCATATGACTGAACAGCGCCCGATTGCGGTCCTGGGAGGCGGGAGTTTCGGTACCGCCGTGGCTAACCTGCTGGCCGAGAATGGTCACCCGGTGCGCCAGTGGATGCGTGACCCGGAGCAGGCCGAGGCCATCCGGGTCAACCGCGAGAACCCGCGTTACCTCAAGGGCATCAAGATCCGCCCGGAAGTGGAACCGGTGACTGACTTGCAGGCAACCCTGGAGGGCAGCGACCTGTTCTTCGTTGCCTTGCCGTCCAGCGCCTTGCGTTCGGTGCTGGCACCCTACGCCGAGCGCTTGAGCGGCAAGCTGTTGGTGAGCCTGACCAAGGGCATCGAAGCCCAGACCTTCAAGCTGATGAGCGAGATTCTCGAAGAAATCGCGCCCAAGGCTCGGATCGGTGTGATCTCCGGGCCGAACCTGGCGCGGGAAATCGCCGAGCACGCGCTGACCGCCACCGTGGTCGCCAGTGAAGATGAGGAGCTGTGCCAACGGGTCCAGGCGGCGCTGCATGGCCGCACCTTTCGGGTCTACGCCAGTGCCGACCGCTTCGGTGTGGAGCTGGGCGGGGCGCTGAAGAACGTCTATGCCATCATCGCCGGCATGGCGGTGGCGCTGGGCATGGGCGAGAACACCAAGAGTATGTTGATCACTCGCGCGCTGGCGGAAATGACCCGCTTTGCCGTCAGCCAGGGCGCCAATCCGATGACCTTCCTGGGGTTGGCCGGCGTGGGTGACCTGATCGTCACCTGTTCCTCACCCAAGAGCCGCAACTATCAGGTCGGTTTTGCCCTCGGCCAAGGCTTGAGCCTTGAGGAGGCCGTGTCGCGCCTGGGTGAAGTGGCCGAAGGGGTCAATACCCTCAAGGTGCTCAAGGCCAAGTCCCAGGAGGCCGGGGTGTACATGCCGCTGGTCGCCGGGCTGCATGCGATCCTGTTCGAAGGGCGCACGCTTGAGCAGGTGATCGAGTTGTTGATGCGTGGCGAACCGAAGACCGACGTCGATTTCATTTCCACCAGCGGTTTCAACTGAACCGCTATTGACCGCAAGCAGGAGCGAGCCATGAACGATCCGCAAGGGCAACCCCAATACGAATCCATCCTGCTGCGTGTGCTGTGGATGGTGATTTATCTGCTGGTCTGGCAGGTGGCGCAGTTCATCCTCGGCGCCGTGGTGCTGGTGCAGTTGATCTATCGGCTGATCTACGGCGCACCCAGTGCCAGCCTGATGAATTTCGGCGACAGCCTGAGCCAGTTCCTGGCCCAGATCGGCCGTTTCGGCACCTTCCACAGCGACCAGAAACCCTGGCCGTTCGCCGATTGGCCGACCCCGCGCACGCCGGAAGGTGAAGCGCCTCACGCCGTGGCGCCGGCCGCACATCCTGTCCGGGACGAGGAGCCGAAGCTATGAAATTGTGGGTGTTGCGTCATGGTGAGGCCGAGCCGTACGGTTCCCGTCCCGATCCGGAGCGGGCCCTGACGGCTCACGGTCGCGAAGAAGTGTTGCGCAGTGCCGCGCAGTTGATCGGCCAGCCCCTGACCGCCATTTACGTCAGCCCCTACCTTCGCGCCCAGCAGACCGCGCAACTGGTGCGCGAAGCGCTGGGTTTCGAGCCGGAGTTGAGAACAGTTGACTGGCTCACGCCAGAAACCCGGCCGCAAAAAGTCCTGGAACGCCTCGAGGATCAGGACAACGTGCTGCTGGTCAGCCATAACCCGTTGGTGGGCAGCCTGCTGGGCTTTCTGCAGCACGGCCACCTGCAGCACCCCGAGCAAGTGCAAACCGCCGGGCTGGCCGAGCTGGAAGGCGACATGGCGCTGGCCGGGGCGCTGAAGCTCAAAGGGATCAGGCATCCCTGAACCGGTCGGTTGCAGGACTGGGCAAAACAATAATCACACAGGAAGGGCAACGATGAGTCTGTGGCGCACCACCCCCAACATCGAGCAACTGAACGCCGCCGGTAGAAACACCATCAGCGAAGTGCTGGACATTCGTTTCGAGTCTTTCGACGACCAATCCCTGACCGCCAGCATGGTGGTCGATCATCGCACCCACCAGCCGTTCGGCCTGCTGCATGGCGGTGCTTCGGTGGTGCTGGCCGAAACGGTCGGGTCCATGGCCGCCTATCTCTGCGTCGATGCCAGCAAGTTCTATTGCGTGGGTCTGGAGATCAACGCCAACCACCTGCGCGGCGTGCGCAGCGGACGGGTAACCGCCACGGCCCGGATGGTTCACCTGGGCCGTACCACCCAGGTCTGGGACATCCGCCTGGTCAATGATGAGGGCAAGGTCAACTGCGTGTCGCGCCTGACCATGGCCGTGGTACCGCTGGGCGAGCAGCCGCCGGCGCGTTGAGATGGGGTTGACCCCGGCCCCTGTGGCGAGGGGATTCTCTGTGGGAGCAAGGCTTGCCCGCGATACAGGCGACTCGATTTCTGAAAGACCGCATCGCCACCATCGCGGGCAAGCCTTGCTCCCACAAATCTCCTAACCACATGGAGGGTATGTGCTCACAGTTTCATAAACCCATAGCCCAAGCCCGACTGTCATCATTCCTGTCAGTTACGGTCATTGCCGTGCCGTCGGGTTCTGCGGACAATCTGCCCCAGTTCCCCCAATGGATCGGCTGTCATGTCGCAACAGATTTTCTTCGCCCACGCCAACGGTTTTCCCTCGGCCACCTACGGCAAGCTGTTCGCCGCGCTGGCGCCGCAGTACCAGGTCGCGCACTTGGAGTTGCACGGCCATGACCCGCGTTTCCCGGTGGACGATAACTGGCACAACCTGGTGGACGAACTGATCCATCACCTGGAGCAGCAACCGGCGCCGGTGTGGGGCGTCGGTCACTCACTGGGCGGCGTGCTGCACCTGCACGCGGCGTTGCGCTGCCCCGAGCTGTATCGTGGCGTGGTCATGCTCGATTCGCCGCTGCTGACCCGTACCGACCAGTGGGTGATCCTGGCCGCCAAACGCCTGGGCTTCATCGACCGCCTGACGCCGGCGGGCCGCACCCTGGGGCGGCGTGAAGAGTTCGCTGACCTGGAATCGGCCCGGCAGTATTTTGCTGGCAAGACTCTGTTTCGCGGTTTTGATCCGGATTGCTTCGACGCCTACCTGCAACACGGCCTGCAACAAGTCGGCGACCGGCTGCGGCTGCGCTTCGACCCGGCCACTGAAATCAGCATCTACCGTGGCGTGCCGCACACCAGTCCCGGCCGGCCCCGTAAGCTCAAGGTGCCGCTGGCCGTGGTGCGCGGCCGGCAGAGTCGCGTGGTGATGCGGCATCACACCCGATCAGTGGGGCGTATGCTCCATGGCGAATCCCTGAGCATGCCCGGCGGCCATATGTTCCCCCTTGAACGCCCACAAGACACCGCCAACCTGCTCAAGAACCTGTTCCAGCGTTGGGAAGGGCGCAGCGCATGAGTGGGGTCGAGGAGGTCCGCCTGAGCCTGCCGCACATCGAACTGGCGGCCCACCTGTTCGGGCCGGAAGACGGACTGCCGGTGATTGCCCTGCACGGTTGGCTGGACAACGCCAACAGCTTCGCCCGCCTGGCGCCCAGGCTCGAGGGCCTGCGGGTGATTGCCCTGGACATGGCTGGCCACGGTCACTCCGGGCATCGGCCGCCCGGTGCCGGTTATGCCCTCTGGGACTACGCCCACGATGTGCTGCAAGTCGCCGAACAACTGGGCTTGAAGCGTTTTGCCTTGTTGGGGCATTCCATGGGCGCCATTGTCTCGCTGGTGCTGGCCGGCTCTCTGCCGGAGCGGGTGACGCACCTGGGTTTGATCGACGGGGTGATTCCTCCTACAGCCAAAGGCGATAACGCGGCCGAACGCATGGGCATGGCCCTGCAAGCCCAGTTGGATCTGCAGCAAAAACGCAAGCCGGTCTACAAAACCCTCGAGCGGGCCATCGAAGCGCGGATGAAAGGGCTGGTGGCGGTCAGCCGCGAGGCCGCCGAATTGTTGGCCCAGCGCGGCCTGATGCCGGTGCCCGGGGGCTATACCTGGCGCACCGATAACCGCCTGACCCTGCCATCGCCTTTGCGCCTGACCGATGAACAGGCCATGGCGTTCGTGGCGCGGGTCGCTTGTCCGGCGCATCTGGTGGTGGCAGCCGACGGCATGCTGGCTCAGCACCCGGAGTTGCTGGAGCGTCTACCCTTCAGTCATGAGCAGTTGCCCGGCGGCCATCATCTACACCTGAACGATGAGGTCGGCGCCGCGCTTGTAGCAGACTGTTTCAATCGGTTCTTCGCCGCTCCTTGACTTGTGTCGGGCAACTGTCGAGGCTGGGCGGGTTGAAAGGGAGACAACCATGACAGACCTCTGTTTGCCAGCCTCGCGGTGCATCGACGGCGCCCGTTGCGTCCATGCTTCCAAGGCCAAGCCGATCCGATGAAATTATCCGTTCACTCACTCGTCCTGCTGGTGCTGGCCTGCTTCAGCCCGGCGTCGTTCGCCGTCGATGTAGCGGGCAGTCGCGATCTGGAGCGTGTGCCGCGCATGCCCGACGCGCAGATTGTCGATTACCGGCAAACCAGCGACCTGGAACGCGTCTACCCCATGGGCTCGATCCGCAAGATCAGCGGCCAACTGCGCTTCGACGGCCAGGTCGATGCCCGTGGGAATGTCACGTCGGTCACCTACGAACTGCCGCCGGAACATTCCGCCACCCAGGCCTTCACCGCGGCGCGCGAAGCGCTGCAGAAACAGGGCGCCGAGCTGTTGTTCTGGTGCCAGGCCCGCGATTGCGGCGAAAGCAGCCTGTGGGCCAACGAGGTCTTCGGCAATGCCAAGCTCTATGGCGCCGACAATGGCCAGGCCTTCCTGTTGCTGCGCCTGGCGCCACCGGCGGACAACACACTGGTTGCGCTGTATGCCATCACCCGCGGCAATCGCAAGGCCTACCTGCATGTCGAGCAGTTCGAGGCGAACGCACCGCTGGGGGACTTGCTGCCGACATCGGCCACGCTGTTGCGCCAGCTCAAGGACACCGGGGTCCTGGATTTGCCGCGTCTTGCCGGCGAGCCAGACGACAGCTGGTTGCGTCTATTGTCCCGGGCGCTGAACCTGGACACGGGCCTGCGGGTCAGTATCGCCGGGCCCCGGGCCGAGGACTGGCTTGAGGCGCTGGCGGGCCAGGGCGTCCGGGCGGCGCGTATGGAGGCCGCCAGCGGCGAGGCGCCGGGATTGCACCTGGAGCTGCTGCGCTAAGCTGTCTCGGGGCAGCGGGTTCACACCGTTGCCCCGGTCCTGTTCATTTTTTCGAGACCCTACATGCTCAATAACGATCGGCTGTTGGTGCAGATCCTGCTCCTGGTGTTGTTCGGCGCAAGCCTCTGGGTCATGGCGCCGTTCTGGTCGGCGCTGTTCTGGGGGGCAGTGCTGGCTTTCGCCAGTTGGCCGCTGATGCGCCTGCTGACCCGTTGGGTCAATGGCCGCGAATCCCTGGCGGCGGCATTGCTGACGATGGGCTGGATGCTGCTGGTGGCGGTGCCGCTGGTGTGGCTGGGGTTCAACCTGGCCGACCATGTACGCGATGCCACGGCGTTCATCAAGGATGTGCAGGTCGACGGCTTGCCGCAAGCCCCCGACTGGCTGGCCGGCGTGCCGCTGGTGGGCGGGCGGCTGGTCGGCATCTGGAACAGCATCGACCAGCAGGGTGCGGCAATGATGGTGTCCATCAGACCCTACCTGGGGCAAGTCGGCAACTGGCTGTTGGCGCGCAGTGCGCAGATTGGCGGTGGCATACTCGAGCTGACCCTGAGCATCGTGTTCGTGTTCTTTTTCTATCGCGACGGCCCGCGCCTGGCGGTGTTCGTCCACGGGTTGCTGGAGCGTCTGATCGGCGACCGTGCCGGTTACTACATCGAACTGGTGGCCGGTACCGTGCAACGAGTGGTCAACGGTGTGATTGGCACCGCGGCGGCCCAGGCCGTGCTGGCGCTGATCGGTTTCCTGATCGCCGGGGTGCCGGGGGCGCTGGTGCTGGGCATCGTCACATTCCTGCTCAGCCTGATCCCCATGGGGCCACCCTTGGTGTGGATCCCCGCCACGGCGTGGCTGGCGTGGAAGGGTGAGTACGGGATGGCGGTGTTTCTTGGCATCTGGGGCACGTTCATCATCAGCGGCGTGGACAATGTGCTCAAGCCCTATCTGATCAGCCGTGGCGGAAACCTGCCCTTGGTCATCGTGCTGCTGGGGGTGTTCGGCGGGTTGATCGCTTTCGGTTTCATCGGCCTGTTCATCGGCCCGACCCTGTTGGCGGTGGCGTACAGCCTGTTGACGGACTGGAGCAAAAGCCAGGCGCGATAACCCCCTCCTGAGGCGAGCACAAACCTTTGTGGCGAGGGGATTTATCCCCGCTGGGTTGCGAAGCGACCCCAAAAACTGCCGGCTCGGTCAGCCTGACACTCCGGGTCGTCTGATTTTAGGGCTGCTGCGCAATCCAGCGGGGATAAATCCCCTCGCCACAAAGTGAGCGTCGATCCAGGCAGGTAAGCCTGGCTCTGAAAGGCCAGGCTTACCGGTGAATCAGGTCGCCATGTTCAGGTGTTTCCCCACGGTGGCGACGTTATCCAGCGAGTATTGCCGGCTGAGGTTGGCGATCATTCTGTTCAACGCTTCGCTGACGTTGGCCTGGTCGGTGTTCGTGGCGCTGCTGTCGCTGGCCTGCAAGGCGCTGCTCAGTTCGCTGGCGGTGACGGTGGCGTCGCCATCGGCATCGAGCTGGCTGAACAGCTCTTCACTGGAGGCCTGTTGCGGCGGTGGCGGTGGTGCGAGGCTGGCGGCGAGTTCGTCAAGGCTGACGGTGCCGTCTTCATTCTTGTCCAACGCCGAGAACACTTGCTGGCTGTCGGCATCGCTGCCAGTGCTGGCCAGGCCGTTGCTCAACTCATCGCTGCTGACCACGCCGTCACCGTCGGCGTCCAGGGCGCTGAGCAGCGCATCGGCCAGTTCGGTATTCGGCGCCTGGTCCCTTGGCGGCGGAGGCGGCGCCATCGCGGCCATTTCCTCGCTGCTCAGGTCACCACTGTCGTCACTGTCCAGGTCGCTAAAGTTGTCGCTCAGGCTGACCAGGATGCCATCGTCGCTTTTTTGCGACAGGGCGCTGCTCAACTCTTCCTGATTGACCGAACCATCGCCGTCGCTGTCGAGCTTGCTCAGCAGTTCCTTTTGAAACTGCTGGCTACGGGCACTGCTGGTGGTGGTACTGCTGGTGCTGGTATAGGTCGAGTAACTGCTGACGCTACCAATCATGGGCGCTCTCCTTGGGCTGGGATAGCCGGTGGGTGCACCGGCTTATGCAGCCTCGGCGGGGCAGTTGTCGTGGGTGTGTGGAGTTTGTACCGAGAGAAATACACAGCGTTCGCCCCTGTGGGAGCGAGCTTGCTCGCGTTAGCGGCCTGTCAGGCACATCAAGGTGGACTGATACACCGCCATCGCGAGCAAGCTCGCTCCCACAGGGGAGATAAGAAGGCTTAGAGACGAGGCAGGCTGATCACCGCCGTCAACCCACCCCCCGGTGTCTCTTCCAGGGTCAATTGCCCGCCCAGGCGTTCGCTGGCTTCCCGGGCGATGGTCATGCCCAGGCCGACGCCGCCGGAGTTGCGGTTGCGCGAGCCTTCCAGGCGAAAGAACGGCTCGAACACCGCCTCGCGTTTGTCCGCTGCAATACCGGGACCATGGTCGATGACTCGAATCAGCACCTGCTTGTGTTGGTCTTCCAGGCTAATCAAGGCATGGCCGGCGTAGCGCAGGGCATTGTCGATGAGGTTGTTGAGGCACGAACGCAGCGCCATCGGTTGCACCTGCAGCGGCGCGCAGGTACCGCTGACCTGCACATCGGCACCCTGGTCCTGGGCGTTTTCGCTCAACGACTCCACCAAGGCCTGCACGTCCATCCATTGCAGCGCTTCACTGGTGCGCTGTTCGTGCAAGTAGGTGAGGGTGGCGTCGAGCATGCCGATCATGTCGTCCAGATCCTGACGCATCTGGCCTTGCAGCTTGATGTCATCAATCTGCTCCAGGCGCAGCTTGAGCCGCGAAAGCGGCGTGCGCAGGTCATGGGACACTGCGCCTAGCATGCGCGAACGCTGCTGCACCTGCTCGCGGATCCGCTTCTGCATCAGGTTGAACGTATGGGCCGCCTGCCGCGCTTCACGGGGGCCGTTTTCATCCAGCGGCGGGCTGTCGAGGTTTTCGCTCAGGCGCTCGGCGGCATCGCTCAAGCGCTGGATGGGTCGGGTCAGGAGCTTGGCGCCGTACCAGGCTGCGATAATCAGGAACACGAACTGAAAGGTCAGTGGCACCACCGGGCCGCCGAACCAGGGCCGCGGAGGGCGGTTGGGGGGCGGACCGAAGCGCGGGGGGCCTTCGGCCTGTCGGGAAAATTCCGGCGCAGGCCCGGGAGGCGGCCTGTCGTAGTGAGAAAACCAGGCAAACGCCAACAGGTGCGCCAGGACAATCGCCAGCAACAGCACGCCAAACAGGCGACCGAACAGGGAGTCGAGGCGCAGTTGCATCAACCGATGTCTCGCGCGTCGAACAAATAGCCCTCACCGCGCACGGTCTTGATCAGTTGCGGGGCCTTGGGGTCGTCGCCCAGCTTCTGGCGCAGGCGTGATACAAGCAGGTCGATGCTGCGGTCGAAGGCCTCGATGGAGCGCCCGCGAGCCGCGTCCAGCAGTTGTTCGCGGCTGAGCACCCGGCGTGGCCGTTCGATGAAGACCCACAACAGGCGGAACTCGGCATTGGACAGCGGCACCACCAGCCCGTCGGCCGAGATCAGTTGGCGCAGCACGCTGTTGAGCCGCCAGTTGTCGAAACGGATATTGGCCCGCTGCTCGCTGCGGTCGTCGCGCACCCGGCGCAGGATGGTCTGGATACGCGCCACCAATTCCCTGGGTTCGAACGGCTTGGCCATGTAGTCATCGGCGCCCAGCTCCAGGCCGATGATGCGGTCGGTGGGCTCGCAGCGGGCGGTGAGCATCAGGATCGGGATGTCCGATTCGGCGCGCAGCCAGCGGCACAACTGCAAGCCATCTTCACCCGGCAGCATCAGGTCGAGCACGACCACGTCGAAGTGCTCGGCCTGCATCGCCTGGCGCATGGCCGCGCCGTCGGTCACGCCGCTGGCCCGTATGCTGAAACGGGCCAGGTAATCAATCAGCAGCTCGCGGATCGGCACGTCGTCATCGACGATCAGTGCGCGGGTGCTCCAGCGCTTGTCATCGTCGGGGACTTTTTGATCGTCAGAATTTGCAACAGGGGTGTTCTGCATGGATGCATCATCTGCCAGGTAGGCTGCCAACCGCAAAGAAGGCGGCGAGGGTGAGGCTTCAGCATAGGCGTCGTGCCGCGGGGCGTGAAGCGCTGAAAGGGCGGGGTGCGGTGGCGGACGGTAGCGTGTCGACGTGTTGTACGCATGTCATGAGTGTATCGGCTTCGACACAAAGACCGGTATCGTCCATGCTGCACAGGGACGATGAGATTTACCGATCATCGGGTCCCGCACGGGCGCTCGTTCCGCTACAATGCGCGCCGATTTCGACTTGCCTGAGAGCCCGCTCATGTCCGCCTGCCAGACGCCCATTATCGTCGCCCTGGATTTCCCCACCCGTGACGCCGCCCTGAAGCTGGCCGACCAGTTGGACCCCACGCTTTGCCGGGTCAAAGTCGGCAAGGAACTGTTCACCAGTTGCGCTTCGGAAATTGTCGGGACCCTGCGTGACAAGGGTTTTGAAGTATTCCTGGACCTGAAATTCCACGATATCCCCAACACCACCGCCATGGCTGTCAAGGCTGCCGCGGAGATGGGCGTGTGGATGGTCAACGTGCACTGCTCCGGTGGCCTGCGCATGATGGCGGCCTGCCGTGAAGTGCTGGATCAGCGCAACGGCCCGAAACCGTTGCTGATCGGCGTGACCGTGTTGACCAGCATGGAGCGCGAGGACCTGGCCGGGATCGGCCTGGACATCGAGCCCCAAGTGCAGGTGCTGCGGTTGGCGGCGCTGGCGCAAAAGGCCGGCCTGGACGGTCTGGTCTGTTCGGCGCTGGAAGCCGGCGCCCTGAAAGCGGCCCACCCGTCGCTGCAATTGGTGACCCCGGGGATTCGTCCGGCGGGCAGCGCCCAGGACGACCAGCGTCGCATCCTGACCCCGCGCCAGGCGCTGGATGCCGGTTCCGATTACCTGGTGATCGGCCGCCCGATCAGCCAGGCCGCCGATCCGGCCAAGGCGCTGGCGGCGGTCGTGGCCGAACTGGCCTGAGCAAACATTGATAACCCCTTGTGGGAGCGGGCTTGCTCGCGAATGCGGTGGGTCTGCAGGCATAAATGGTGCCTGACACTCCGCCTTCGCGAGCAAGCCCGCTCCCACAGTTGTTTTGTGTCTGGCCTTGAGGGTCAGCTCCCACAGCTGATGTGTATCAGACCTTGAGCACTAGCTTCCCGAAGTTCTCCCCACTGAACAATTTGGTCAGTGTCTCGGGGAATGTCTCCAGCCCCTCAACAATGTCTTCCTTGCTCTTGAGCTGCCCCTTGGCCATCCAGCCGGCCATTTCCTGCCCAGCGGCGGCGAACTGCGCGGCGTAGTCCATGACCACGAAGCCTTCCATGCGCGCCCGATTGACCAGCAGCGACAGGTAGTTGGCAGGACCCTTTACCGCTTCTTTATTGTTGTACTGGCTGATGGCGCCGCAGATCACCACGCGGGCCTTGAGGTTCAAGCGGCTGAGCACGGCATCGAGGATGTCGCCCCCGACGTTGTCGAAATACACATCAACGCCCTTGGGGCATTCGCGCTTGAGGCCGGCGTGGACGTCTTCGTTCTTGTAGTCGATGGCGCCGTCGAAGCCCAGTTCATCGACCAGGAATTTGCATTTGTCGGCCCCGCCGGCAATGCCCACCACGCGACAGCCTTTGATCTTGGCGATCTGCCCGGCGATGCTGCCCACTGCACCGGCGGCACCTGACAGCACCACCGTCTCGCCCGCCTTGGGTGCGCCGACGTCCAGCAGGGCGAAATAGGCCGTCATGCCCGTCATGCCGAGTGCGGACAAGTAGCGGGGCAACGGTGCCAGTTTCGGGTCGACCTTGTAGAAACCTCTTGGCTCGCCGAGGAAATAATCCTGCACCCCCAACGCACCGTTTACGTAGTCCCCGACCGTGAACCCCGGGTTGTTCGAGGCAATCACTTGGCCGACACCCAATGCCCGCATCACTTCGCCGATGCCGACGGGTGGGATATAGGACTTGCCCTCGTTCATCCAGCCGCGCATGGCCGGGTCCAGGGACAGGTATTCGTTCTTCACCAGGATCTGGCCGGCTGCTGGCTCGCCCACCGGTACTTGCTGATAGGTGAAAGTCTCGCGGGTCGCGGCGCCTACCGGGCGTTTGGCGAGCAGGAACTGGCGATTGGTCTGGGCAGTCATGACGGGCACTCAAGATGAATGAAGTCTTGTTGATAGACCTTCGAAGCGCTTGCCGCAAGGTTTGCTGACATAGCGAATGCAGTTCGATCCAACACAGTGATAGTTCGCCCAGTGGCTTTATCACTGGCGCCCATGAATGCTCAAACGGCAATTGGATAGTGCTGCCGCGTCCCCGGGACCTGTGACTAGACTGGCGTCATCTCCCGCATTCTTCGAGGAACAGACAATGAGCATGACGTTTTCCGGACAGGTCGCCGTGGTTACCGGCGCTGCCGCTGGCATCGGCCGGGCCACTGCCTTGGCGTTCGCGGCAGAGGGCCTGAAAGTGGTGGTGGCCGACCTCGACGTGGCGGGCGGCGAGGGCACGGTGCAATCGATTCGTGATTCGGGCGGCGAAGCGGTGTTCGTGCGTTGCAACGTGACGTTGGAAAGCGATGTGCAGCAGTTGATGGACGAAGTGATCAAGACCTACGGGCGTCTTGACTACGCCTTCAACAACGCCGGGATCGAGATCGAGAAGGGCAAGTTGGCCGACGGTACCCTCGACGAGTTCGACGCGATCATGGGCGTCAATGTGAAGGGCGTCTGGTTGTGCATGAAGTACCAGTTGCCATTGCTGCTGGCCCAGGGCGGCGGCGCGATCGTCAACACGGCCTCGGTGGCTGGCCTGGGCGCCGCGCCGAAGATGAGCATCTATGCGGCGTCCAAGCATGCGGTGATCGGCCTGACCAAATCGGCCGCCATCGAATACGCCAAGAAGAAAATCCGCGTGAACGCGGTCTGTCCAGCGGTGATCGACACCGACATGTTCCGTCGTGCCTATGAGGCGGACCCGAAAAAAGGCGAGTTCGCCAATGCCATGCACCCGGTGGGGCGTATCGGCAAAGTCGAGGAAATCGCCAGCGCTGTGCTGTATTTGTGCAGCGATGGCGCGGCCTTCACCACGGGCCATTCCCTGGCGGTGGACGGCGGCGTCACAGCGTTCTGAGGACATGCCCCTCAGCTTGTAGGACGAAGCCCGCACTGGTTGCGGGCTTTTTCGTGTGGGGCCGAAAAAGCCTCGGAACAGCCCCTCATTGTGTTTCAAAGGGTGAGAATCGGCGGTTTTGGCGGCGTTGGCGTACATCGTCCCCTAGCGGCCTGTGCTTAACTGTTTCCGGAAATAAAACAAACGCTTAGGAGTTTGGTTACTCATGGAGTTGAGAATCGACCGACAGGCCCTGGTGCCTGTCGTGCAGCAAATCGTCGACGCGCTGACCGGCTGGATCCGACAGGATGCGGTGCAACCGGGGACTCGGCTGCCGTCCGTCCGCCAACTGGCGCGGGAGAACCTGCTCAGCCAGTCCAGCGTCAATGAGGCGTGTGAACGCCTGGTCGCCCAAGGCCTGTTGGCGTCCCGCCATGGCTCCAGCTTTTTTGTCGCCCCACCCCCTCCGCCCGGGCCCGAGCCCACCGATCAGAATCGACAGCAGGACACGCTCGCTGAAGGGGGCGACAGCCCGCAATGGGAATTGAAACTGGGGTGTGGCGGGCTGCCCGAGAGCTGGCGTGAAAGCGATGACCTGGGCTATGCGATCCGTCAGGTCACCCGCACCGACATGGCGGGATTGTTCAACTACAGCACGCCGTTGGGGTTGCCCGCCCTGCGTGAGCAACTGTCCAGGCGCCTGAAGCAATTCAATATCGAGGCCGGTAAAGACCTGATCCTGACCACCACCGGGGCGACCCATGGGCTGGACCTGATCGTACGGACCCTGTTGCCGCCGGGTTCCTGCGTGGTGGTGGAGAGTCCCGGTTATTCAAGCCTGTTCGACCTGCTCAGGTTGCACAACATCGACATGATCGAACTGCCCAGGACCCCGCGCGGTCCGGACGTCGACGCGCTGCAAGGCCTGCTGGCGAGGCACCGGCCCACTGCGCTGTTCGTCAACAGCGCCTGCCATAACCCGACCGGCAGCAGCCTGGCTCCGGCCGTTGCTCAACGGCTGCTGCAATTGACGAAGGAACACGGCGTACGGGTGATCGAAGACGATGCCTATGGCGATTTCCAGAGCTCGGCACGGACCCGGCTGGCGGCACTGGATCCCGAGGTGGTCTACGTGGGCAGCTTCTCGAAAACCCTGAGCAGTTCGTTGCGCGTCGGTTTCGTGGTGGCCGGGCCGTCTATCATCGCGCGCCTGAGTGAGGTCAAGGGCATTACCAGCATGGGTGGCTCGCGGTTCTGTGAGTCGGTCCTTGCCTGCCTCCTGGCCAATGGCGCCTATCGCAAGCTGGTACAGCGCCAGCGGCAGCGTCTGGGCGCCGATATGGCGGCGTTGTTGCAGGTACTGGAGGATGCCGATTGGGAGGTCTTTGGCAAACCGGCAGGGGGGCTGTTCATCTGGGCAAGACCGCCATTGTGTGACTACGCTGGAGTACAGCGTCTGGCCAGGCGGTTCGGCGTGCTGTTGTCTTCGCGTACCGCGTTCAGCCCTTCGGGCGCCGACAGCGACTGGCTACGGATCAATGTGGCCTATGCCTGTGACCCCAGGGCGCTGGCGTTCTTCCGGGCCGCGGCTCTGGATCGACCTCGAGTGTCCTGAAAACGACGCGACTGTAGCTTTTTGCCATTATTCCGACGCCAGCATCTTGTGTTGCAGGGCGTCTCGTTGCGAATCTGCAATCAACACACACTGGCAGAGGACTGAGCGCAATGATTTCGGCCGTGCAAGGACGTTTTGCCAACCTGGGTATGGCAAAGAAACTGGGTATCGGATTTGTCCTGGTGCTGCTGCTGACCGCCGTGGTCGCTGCCATCGGTGTCTGGTCCCTGCAGACCATCAGCTATCGCTTCGATGGCCTGAAACAGATGTCGGCCCTCAACAGCGGATTGCTCAAGGTCCGGCTGCTGGAGCAGGAGTACGCTTCGCGCTCCGATCCCAAAACGGCCGATGCTTTGCGCCAGGGCGTCGATGGGCTGGTGGCCCAGGCGAACGAACTCAAGGTGCAGTCGGCTGCCAACGTGCCGGTGATGAACGACGTGGAGCAGGCGCTGGCCGCGTATCGCAAGGCGTTCGACGAATTTGTCGGGTTGAGCCAGAGCAAGGACCTGGCGCTGGAAATGGCCAGTTGGTCGGTGTCCAGCGTCGCCAATAACCTGGACGTGTTGCAGGCCGGGCTGGCGGATGACGGCGCCTATACCTTGAAAGACACCGAAGGCAAGGAAGGGGCCGAGTTCATCGAGCAGGCCAACCAGGTCAGCGAAGTCTCGCGGTTGATGTTGCAGGCGATGAACGAAGCGCGGGTCCGCCTGGACCAGAGCCGCAAAGGCAATGTTGAAGGTGCCGGAGAAGGCAACATCGAACAGGCCGAGCAGGCGATGAAACAGGCCGACGTGCTCAAGACCACCGTCAAGGACCCGGGTTACCAGACCGTGCTGAATGAGGTGGCCGGGCATATTGCCGGGTTCAATGAACAATTGGCCGAATACACCGGCCTGCTGGCGAAGGAAAAAGTCGTCTACCAGCAACTGCACGAGCGGGCCGATCAAGTGGTGGCGCGGGTTGACCAGGCCTTCAGTGCCGAAGACCATGCCATGCAGACCGAACTGAAGAAGAATTCGCTGCTGATCATCGGTTCGTCGGCCTTGGCGTTGTTGGTGGGATTGATCGCGGCATGGGTCATAACCCGGCTGATCGTGACGCCGCTGCGCAGTGTCATTCGCGTGGCCCAGCAGATTGCGGCGGGCGACTTGAGCGCTACGGTCGAGGTGACGCGCCGGGACGAAATTGGTCAGTTGATGCAGGCGATGCAACAGATGGGCGCGGGGCTGAGCAGTATCGTCAGCGGCTTGCAGGCCGGTATCGAGCAATTGGCCAATTCGGCCCAATCGCTGTCGGCCGTGACTGAACAGACCAACCTGGAAGTCAGCAGCCAGAAAGAAGAAACCGAGCAGGTCGCCACGGCGATGAACCAGATGACGGCCACCGTGCATGATGTGGCACGCAACGCCGAAGAAGCCGCACAAGCGGCCCAGACTGCCGACGACAAGGTCGAAAGTGGCCAGCAGGTGGTGCGTCAGAGCATGGTGCGCATCGAACAACTGGCCGATTCGGCCACGTCGGCCAGTTCCAGCATCGAAAGCCTCAGCGCCGAGATCCAGAACATCGGCACGGTGCTGAGTGTGATCAAGAGCGTGGCCGAGCAAACCAACCTGTTGGCGCTCAATGCCGCTATCGAGGCAGCCCGGGCCGGTGAGCAGGGCAGGGGCTTTGCGGTTGTGGCCGACGAGGTGCGGGCCCTGGCCAAGCGTACGCAACAGTCCACCGAGGAAATCGAGCGACTGGTGAGCGCCTTGCGTTCAGCGGCCCAGGCTTCCGTGCAGCAAATCCAGAGCAGCGGCGAGTTGGTGAAGATGGCGGTCAGCGATGCACTGCAGACCGAAAGCGCCTTGGGCAGTATTGCGGCGGCGGTATCGCTGATCCAGCAGATGAACCAACAGATCGCGGCGGCGGCCGAGCAGCAGAGTTCAGTGGCCGAGGAGATCAATCGCAGCGTCACCAGCATTCGCGCCAGCGCCGATCAATCGTCCCTGGCGATGCGCGGCAATGCCGCTTCCAGCATTGAGCTGGCGCAGTTGGGGGTTGAGCTGAAAGGGATGGTGGGGCATTTCAAGTTGTGACGAAGACGACGCAAACCCTTGTGGCGAGGGGATTTAGCGAAACGTCGCACCGCCCCGCTGGGCTGTAGGAGCTGACGAGTGCAACGAGGCTGCGATCTTTGCGCTGGCGCTTGAGTCGAAAATCAAAAGATCGCAGCCTTCGGCAGCTCCTACAGGGTACAGCCCAGCGGGGCGGTGTATCCGACAAAGAATCCTCAGTCGTAAACCTTCTTCTTCTTCCACTCGTCGTTGACTTCGGCGTCCTTCAGCCCTTCGGTCAACTGGTTGACCTCGCCTTCGACCGGCTGGGTGCTGGCCAGGACCTGGGCATTGGCGCGGGCCAGGAGTTTCTCCAGGTAGGCCAGTTGTTCGGCGTAGACCTGGGGTTCCTGTTGCTTGCGCAGGTACTGCACGCCGCGCTCGAAGGCCAGGCGGGCCTGCCCGGGTTGTTCTTGCTGCAGGGCTTGCTGGCCGAGGTTGTTGAAGAACTCGATGTGCAGCAGCACCAGGATGTGCCGCACTTCGCGAATCCAGCGCTTGGCTTCGTTAGACGGCAGGAAACCGTCCTGGGCAGCGCGGGTGATCTGGCCGTGCAAGGCCTCGAGCAGAAAACGTACGTCCTTGGCCTTGGCTTCGGTCAGGATCGGTGCCGGTGGATTGTTCACCGGGATCGATTCACCTTGGGCGGCCAGTGCGCTCAATTCGTCCAGGCGTGCCTTGACCGCAGGATTGGTTTTCTCCAGGTTCAGCAGGCGCTGACAGACGTTCATCTCAAGGCGCGTCATCAACAACTTCAGGGCAGGGGTCATCAACTGCCCGGGGAAGGTTTCGGTGAGCTCGCCACAGCGACGCATGCGGTCGTTGAGTTCCACCTTGGTGCGGGCCTTTTCCAGCTTGTTGTTTTCCACCACGTGGTTCATGTAGCCAATGGCGATCAACAGGGCGATCCCGGCTACGACGAGCAGGGTGATCATGAGTGGTGTCACCGGTAAGACCTCTTTATTGTGGTACGCATGTCATGAGTGTAGTGGCTTGGCTTTTAAGCGCATAGGCCCGAGCGACGCGATTAGACGGGCGTCGTGCTGTTTATAGGAAGCATAACCGGGTGAGTGCACATTGCCATCATTTGCCGGGCGCGACTATAGCGTCTCGGCGGGTGACAGAATATAGGCGTCAGAGACCGAGCGGGCAAAATGTCCGGATCGCTCCCAAACCGGGCGAAGTCATTGATTTAAATAAATTTATATCTGGGGGTTGACGACCCTTCAATCCATCCATAGAATGCGCGCCACTTACAGCGTAAAGCACTCAGCAAAACGCTATAAGTAGTGAATGTTGTACGTGTGTCCCCTTCGTCTAGTGGCCTAGGACACCGCCCTTTCACGGCGGTAACAGGGGTTCGAGTCCCCTAGGGGACGCCAATGCGGGAATAGCTCAGTTGGTAGAGCACGACCTTGCCAAGGTCGGGGTCGCGAGTTCGAGTCTCGTTTCCCGCTCCAATTTTAAACAGCGTTGCTTTCGGGCAGGGCTGAGTGAAACCAGAACCCACTCTTCGGAGGTGGATCTGGGCACTGGAACACACACCATGTGTTCCGGGCAGCGTGTCCCCTTCGTCTAGTGGCCTAGGACACCGCCCTTTCACGGCGGTAACAGGGGTTCGAGTCCCCTAGGGGACGCCATTTGCGGGAATAGCTCAGTTGGTAGAGCACGACCTTGCCAAGGTCGGGGTCGCGAGTTCGAGTCTCGTTTCCCGCTCCAAATTCAAAAAAACGCCGCTCATTTGAGCGGCGTTTTTTTATGCGCGTAAAAAAGCCGTCTCAATGCCCAAGGTTATGTTTCCGGCGCTCAAGGGCCTTTAACCAGCGATTTGCCTTGTCTGAGGGGGCTGGTGACGATTTTCCTTAATATTGAAGGGGGGTGGGGAATACTTCCTGCAAAACTTAAGGGAAAACGTCTAGGAAGATTAATAGTTCATTCCTAAAGAAATGCACTTCTCCTAACCTTCCAGTACCCCTTCTGGAGATGCATTTATGCTGATTTTCGTTAAATCGATGGTCATTGGGCTGTGCATTGCAGCCCCTGTAGGACCCATTGGACTGTTGTGCATACAGCGAAGTCTGATGCTTGGGTGGAGAGCCGGTTTCGCGACGGGATTGGGCGCGGCCACAGCCGATTCGATCTATGGATTCATCGGTGCCCTGGGTGTCACGGCCATCATTGCGACGCTTATCAGCTTTAAACCCTGGTTGTGTATTTTTGGTGGGTTGTTCCTCGCCTACATTGGCTATCAGACAATACGATCGAAGGGCGGCTCGACGGCCATGGCGGGTGAGCGGGCCAATATGTTCAAAGCCTACTCCACGACGCTGTTCCTGACCCTGTCCAACCCCATGACCATCTTGTCGTTTATCGCGATATTTGCCGCGTTGAGTGATGGTATGGCCAGTGACCAAGGCGGCCAGCACGCCTTGCTGCCGATGGTGACCGGTATCTTCCTGGGCTCGGCTGCCTGGTGGCTGGGGTTGAGTGGGTTCTCCTCCATTTTCAAGGCGCGGATTGCCGAATCAAAGCTAAGGCTGATCAACTACTTTTCAGGGGCAACCATCACCATCCTGGGGGCCTACCAGGTCGCCACTGGCGTCATGCTGGCCACGGCAACCTGACCCGGAGCTTATGCCTCGCTGAGCGAGGCATAAGCCTTGGTATCCCCCTGCAATGCATGCAGACGTTTTATTGCAACCTGAACTCGACGTACGCCCTGAAACGGCTTATCGCCTGGGTGATTTGCGAGGTGGTTGCATTGCTGAACGACAGCCTGACCTGGGTGGTGGCCTCATTCATCAGTGAAAACAAGCTGGTGGGAAATACAATCACCTTGAACAGCCTGGCGCATTCGCGCATTTCAGAATATCCAAAGACGAAAGGCAGCTGCACATTGATGAAGAAGCCGCCTGCCGGGTGATTCCAGCTGACCGCTCTTTGGGCGCCGACCTTGAATGGGAATTCGCGCTCAAGGCATTCAAGCATGTGATTTCTTTTCTTTGTGTAAGACAACACCCTGGGTTGGTTCAGCCCTTTCAACGAGTAGTCGTGCTCGATCAGCAAGCCTGCGACAACCGCTTGGCACAGGGCCGGGGTATTCACCGTGATCAGGCTTTTGGCCTTGCACAATCGGCCGCTGAAGGACATGACCCCAGCGCCCTCTGGGGCGACCACATAGCCCATGCGCAAGCCCGGGAAAATCGATTTGGCAAAGGAGCCCAGCAAGAACACCCGACGGCTGTCGATGGACTTCATGGACGCAATGGCATCGCCTTCGTACCTGAAGTAACGGTAGGCAGTGTCTTCGAGGATGAAAAAGTTCTTTTCATCGGCCAGGGAGAGCATGGCTCTCCTGCCGTCATGGGAAAGGCTGTCGGCGGTAGGATTGCTAAAGTCCGCAATTGCATAAAGTGCCTTGATTCTTTCACCTCTGGATTCCAGTGCTTCGATGAGCCTGCGCAGGGCGATTGGATCAAGAAAGACCGTCATGGGGACGGGGACTATTTTTATCCCCAGCAATTTTGCGATCCCCGTGATCCCGGAAAACACCGGGTCAGGTACCAATAAAACCCCACCGCCGTCAAAAATGGACAGGAGCGTCAAGGTGCAGGCTTCTTGAAAGCCCATGCACACCACAATGCTTTCAGGGTTGGATACGTTGATCGCTTCATCCACCTGCAAATGGCTGGCGATTATTTCATTGATGATTCCAGAGGTTTTTCCATATTGGCAAAGCAGCGTCGCCAGTGACTGTTCGGTGCCGGCAACGTGATTTTTGTATTGGGCCAGGCCCCTGTCGATGAGCAAAGGGTCGCACTGCTCATCATCGGGTCGACCGGAGGCCAGTGAAATGGCCTCCGGGTTTTCTTGAGCAATGGAGTTTAGTAGGTGGATGACGTTCAGGATGGGGTCGTCGAATATCATGTTTTCGAATGCGCTGGACACTTCGCTTCTCCATAAAAAAAGCAACGAGCCATTGAAGGCCCGTTGCTCATGATCAACACCCGCTACGCAGGATCGAGTGAGCGTTCTTGATCGACCTGGCTCTCCATGGCTTCGAATGCCTGCAGCAGGTCTTCCTTGAGGTCATCCAGGTCCTCCAGGCCAAAGCACAATCGAACCAGGCCTTTCTCGATGCCCATGTCCGCTTTTTCCCGATCCGTCATCGAGGCATGGCTGCCACTGAAGGGCTGGGCGACCATCGACGTCACGCAGGCCATTCCGGTGCCTGTGCCAAACCATTTGAGCGCGCTGGTGAACGTTTTGTAGAAGGGAACCAGATCGGGCCGAATATCAACAAACACAATGCCGCCATAACCGGTCAGCTGTTTGCCATCCACGCGTGGGTAATAGACATGCTCAATAAAAGGCAGCTCGCGCAGATAGTTGAGCATGCTGGATGTCGTCTGGCTGTGTTTCTCCATGCGCAGGTTGAATGTCTGCATGCTTCTGCGAAGCAGCCATGCGCTATTGGGGGTTAATATCGTGCCTGAATAAAAGCGGCCTTCAAGCAGGCGGTTATAAATCTTCTCGTTGTTGACCAGCACCAGGCCGCCCATGACATCGCTATGCCCAGAGAAGTATTTGGTTGCGCTGTATAGGGAAATGTCGGCGCCAAAATTCAACGGCTTCTGGAATATCGGCGTGGCCCAGGTATTGTCAACGACCACCAGCGCCTGCGGGTTGATTTGCTTGACGGCCCGGCTGACCGCATGAATATCAATGTCTTTGAGGAACGGATTGGTCGGTGTTTCGAAAATGACCATGTCGACGTTCGCCGGCAATGCCTTCAACCCGTCTGCCGTGGTGAGATCCAGAATCGTCAGGTCTGCGCCAATGCGTGCCGCATACCGCTGGAACAGTTTATAAGAGCAGCCATAGATGTATTTGTTGATGACCAGCGAAGCACCCGGTTTCAACAGTTCCAACACCATGTAGATGGCGCTCATCCCGGTGCTGTAGGCCAGGGCATATTCGCTGCCCTCCAGGGAGGCGACGACCTGCTCCAGTTCAGTCACATTGGGATTGGCCTTCCTTGAGTAGAAGAAGGCTGAGTCAGCACTGAAAGCACTGCACTGATAAATGGGCGTTACCGAAGGGCGAGCGTCCCGGTCATCGACCTTGATATGAAGTATTTCAGTAGACACTTTCATGCTTGGCTGACCAGTTTGATGACCTGTTCATACATGTTCTGCTTGCCCTCATAACCAATGGTCGGGGTGATGTCATTTTGCGAAATACCAATCTCTTCAATCGACTCCGTCGGGAAGTGAGCCCTGTCGAATACTTCATGAAGGTTCGAGTTCACGCCGTTGGGAAGCCAGACCTCAGGACCGGTTTCATCGATGCGTGCCTTGGCAATAATGAATCGATAGCTTTCATGCGGCCGCAGCGTCAGTGATTTCCAATCGCTGTTGTGCCCGTCCGTATAATTGCGCCGCAGGTAGACGGTCTGTTCGAAATCTTCGGTATTCAGCACTTGGGCATGCAGCGACACGATATCCCCATGCCACTCGAACTTGCGTTTCTCGTAAGCGGCCAGCGCGTCCTCTCGCAGCTCGACGGGGGCGTTCGCCTGATGCTCGCCGAGTAATTTGAAATGCGCGTCGTGCCCGCATTGAGAGCAGCAACCCTTGCTGTCCAGCCCGATGATTTCAGCGTTCAAGCCATAACGGGTGACGAGCAGGGCGTTACAGTTGTTGCAGCTGGTATTGGTTCCCTCGACGTCATTCACGTTGCCCAGGTAGACATGCTCAACGCCCATGCTCCGAGCAACGTCCCGAGCCTTCAGCAGACGGTCCACAGGGGTGCGGATGCTGTTGCTCATCTTGTAATCGGGGTGGAACCTGACGAAGTGCAGCGGCACATTCGGGCCCAGTTCATCCAAGACCCACTGGCTGATTTTCCGGGCCGTTTCCTCGTCGTCGCTGATGTCGGTCACCATCAAGGTGCTGACCTCAACATATTTGCCAGCGTCATAGACTTTCTTGATGCCGGCGAGGACTGGCTCTACCCAGCCGGTGGTGACCTTGCGGTAGTATTCCGGGGAAATGGATTTCAGCGAAATCGAGAAAATATCGATGACCGGCAATAATTCATCAATGGCTTCTTCACTGATAAAGAACGCCGATTTATACAGGTTGATCAGGCCCGCTTCCTTGGCCAGCTTTGCCGTGTCGAGAATGAATTCATGCCAGACAACCGGATCGTTATACGTCCAGGAAATGACGCGTATTCCGTGCTTGAGTGCGGTTTCCACAACTTGTTCAGGGGTGTAGTAGTAAACGTCTTTGTCGGTGACGTACTTGGCTTGTGAAGTCTTCCAGTTGTGGCAATAACCGCAGTTGAGCATGCAGCCGATATTGCCCAGGGACAGGATCCGCTCTCCAGGGGCAAAGTGGAAAACGGCTTCGGTTTCTATCGTTTCTTCTGTGCTGTGAACGCCTTTGCCGTAGTTCAATGTAACGAGTCTGCCGCCGCGGTTTCCGCGCACTTTGCAAAAACCTACCTTGCCCTCCTGTATGACACAATTTCGCGGGGAGAGATGACACTTGACGACGCCCCCCGGAAGTATTTCTTCCAGTTTTGCCGGGCTGCTTTCCAAGGTCCAGTTTTTATTTTTTGTAGTGTCCATCTTTCTCACTCCTCATCACGGAAGTTGCTATCAATATCATCGGTTGAAAAAGTCGAGGCGAAACAATCCGGCTGCCATGGATGGCAACTATTTTTATGGGTATTAGTAGGCGGATGAAGCGCGAATCAATCCATAGTTCTTGAGAGAAAAGCGCTTGGCATTCATGTTCATGAAGGGTTGAATAAGCGGGCCGATCACTAGCAGGAATGCAATCGTTCCCACGCCGAACGGGCCGCCTAAAAGCCATCCGCTCGAAAAGATGCCGATTTCAATGATCATTTTGGCTTTGGTGAATGACCAGCCCCACTTGGAGACCATGGTCAGGACCACGAGGTCCATGATTCTGATTCCAATACCGCTCATGATGATCAGCGCGGAGGAGTAGGCGCATAACATCAGCCCCGTCGCCAATAACGTGTACTCATTCATTCTTGCGATCAAATACTCTCCGAGCCCCAACCATGACCAGAGATCAATCAATAGACCGGTCAGTGTTGTTGTAATAAAGGGACTTATCGGCGGGTATTTTTTGTTCCAGAGCATCCACCATGTGAGGAAGAAGAGGGACACGATAGCCGAACAAATGCCCATGCCAAGCATAAGTATTTTATCGATAGAAATGATCAAGACGTCTAATGGATCGGTGCCCAGTTGACTGATGATGAAGCACTTGGCACCCAGCGAAAAGAAACCGACACCCGTCAAGTACATCAGGATCTGGTCCTTCTTGAAGCGGCGAAGATTTAGTACTTGCGTGCCAATGTGCTGGGTGAAAGAGTATGACTTTTTTTCACACTTTATCTTTTCATCTTCCATGCGAATACCATCCCTGGAGAGAATATTTTATTATGAGTGCGTCACGCTAAAGAGCAGGGCTATTGATTGCCCTCAGGCTTTCAGGCTGGAAATAGACTAGCGTCCTGCTTTATTTTGGTGCATGCTTTTTTTAATGAAAAACGCGGTCTTTTCATTAAAATTTATACTTTTAACCGGGGAAAACGCACATGGATCGTATAGACGTCAAAATCCTGGGTAAGGTACAGGACTGTGGTCGCATTTCCATCACAGAGCTTTCCAAGCACGCGGGTCTTTCTATTCCTGCCACCAATGACAGGTTGCGCAAACTTGAAGACTCAGGGGTCATCAAGGGCTATTGCGCTCAGTTAGATCCCACCAAACTGGGGTACGGCATATCGGCTGTCGTCGGCATCACCACCCTCAAGCCGGCGAAATCCAAACTGATCGCGACGCTCACCGACATACCCGAAGTCGTTGAGTGCCTGCACATCACGGGAAACGACTCCTACCTGATCCGGATCTACGCCAGATCCATGGCTGAGATCGAAGACATTATTGCGAAAATCAACGCGTACGGAGAGACGCGTACCAGCATTGTCCTGTCCATTCCTATCGAGAGAAGAAAGCTCGCCCCGTGAGCCTGGGTGCTGCGCACTGACTACGTGCTTTGCTGAACACGCTCACCCCTCAGGCTGTGCACCAGGTTTTCAATCGCTTCCAGAGCCGCCTCATCCGCAGGCGCCGGTGCAGGACTTGCGCTGCGCATCTGGTACGCGAGACGGTATTCACTGGGGGTGCAACTGGCGTATTGCTTGAAGGCGCGGGCGAAGTAGGACGGGTCCTTGAAGCCAGCCTCATAACCGATGCTGGTGATGGGCATCTGGCTGTTGTCGAGCAGTTCCTTGGCAAAGCTCATGCGTTTGTTCAGCACGTAGTCGGTGAAGCCGAGCCCATTGGCTTCCTTGAACACCCGGCTGAAGCGAAATGTGGTCATGCCGCAGCGCTTGGCCAGATCGCGCTGATCGATGCTTTCGCGAAAATGCTGGTCGATGTACAGCATGATGTGGCTGAGGGCCTGGTGCTTCTGGTGCCCGGAGGTCAGGCGAATGCTGTCCGGCAGGGTCGGGGAGTGGTCGATCTGCGAGGTCTTTCCCCGGCCATGGGTATTGCGGCGCAGCTCGCACAGTTGCACCACGGCTGTCAGGTAGCGCTTTCTCTCGGCGGTAGTCAGGGGCAGCACCATGTATTCCCAGACGCTGGAGCGCATGGCCCACACCGCCAGTTCTTCGGAGTGCTGCACGGTGAACATGGTGATGGGGATGGTCGGAACGGTTCGCTTGATCTCCAGCAGGCGCCGCAAGCCTGGTGTGTCCGGGCGATCGAAGTGGATGCAGATCATGTCGACCTGTTCCCCGCTGGGCAGCATGGCGTTTTTTGCCAGCGTGCAGTCGCACGTGTCCTGAAACTGGGAGGCGAGTTCCTTGGTGGACCGATCATGGGTCAGATCGAACCATAACAGCTTTGGCTTTCCAGTCGGATTGAACGTCATAGGACGACTACTCACAGGTGCTTACTGCCCTTTAGCTAGCAGTATTGTCACTGTGCCATCACTTCGCCGAATAATTTTTTATAAAAATTCGATCTTTTAGCGCCACCCTCGTCACGGGATGCCGGCGAGCGCCCGTTTGCGCTGCGGCACGGATGGATTTCCCGCCCCCTGGCGCCTTTTCCATCCCCGCAAAAAAATCCTAGCGATGTGCAAAATCCTCCTAACGGCTATGACCACCTGCTGACTAGGGTTGCATCAGGCAGTTCGCAATGCACTGCCCCTTGAGAAAACAATCCCGATGAGGTGTGCGAAATGAATCTTCAAACAATCAAGGCTTCGGTACTGAAGTTCGCCAAAGATGAAGACGGCCTGACCATTGTGGAATACGCCGTGGCCGGTGGGTTGATCACGGTGGCTGTGGCGGCAATGTTCGTCTTGCTGGGTAGCGCTGTGAACACCCGGATTACCGCACTCTGCGCCGCGGTCAAGGGCGGCGCCTGCTGACAACCGCTCCCTTTTGGGAATGGGATGAAGCCCATCAAGGCGCCGCTTTCAGCATTGTCTGATAACGCTTCGAAGTAATTGCTCAATGGGCTTCACGTTGTTCTTTATCAGCCTGTTTTATCACCTTTGAAATGAGGTAAATGATATGAAAGTTCAAAAACTCAGAACTTCGATAGTTAAGTTTATCGACGATGAAGATGGCCTGACCATTGTGGAATATGCCGTGGCCGGTGGGCTGATTACGGTGGCGGTTGCGGCGATGTTCGTTCTATTGGGCACTGAGGTGAACGCTCGGATCACCGCACTCTGCGCCGCAGTTAAAGGCTCTGCCTGCGCCTAACCACCCCTAGGGAGACGCATCATGTCCATGGAATTGCTGGTGTCGACGGTACTGCTGGTAGGACTGCTGGGTGTGGCGGTGGTGAGCGATCTGCGTCGCCACCGCATCCCCAACACGCTGGTCCTGTTGGGCCTTGCCCTGGGGTTGGCCGGCCAGGTTTATACCGGTGGGCTCGGCGGCCTGGGCGACAGCCTGTTGGGCATGCTGATCTGTTTCGGGTTGTTCCTGCCCATGTATGCGGTCGGTGGCATGGCTGCCGGTGATGTCAAGCTGATGACCATGGTCGGCAGCTTCCTGCCTTTTCATTACGCACTGTGGGCGGCGCTGTTCAGCCTGATCGCCGGCGGTGTGTGCGGTTTCCTGATCGTCCTGGCCCGTGGCCAACTGCTCCAGACCCTGGGGCGCTACTGGCTGATTGTGCGAGCCCAGTCCTATCTGGCGCCGACTTCCGATGAAGTGGCCGGCAAACCCTTTCCTTATTCGATTGCGATCCTGATCGGTACTTTGAACAGCGTCTACTGGCAACTGGTTGCCGGCGGCTGGGGAGTCTAGTCATGCACGTCATCAACGATAGCGATGCCTACCCCAGCGAACGGGAAGCGGTACAACGCCTGGCGCCACAGCCCTGCACCATTCGCGACACCGGCCTGAGCGACAGTTTCCTCGGTGAGCTGGTGTGCAAGCACCTGCACGACGCCGGTGTGCTGGACATGACGCGGCTGGTAGAGCGCCTGGCCCTGACCGGCGCGGTGCTGGAAGAAGTCCTGGCGTTCCTGCGCAAGGACGGTCGCGTCGAAGTGCTGGGCCAGTTGGGGCAACCGGGCGGACAGACGCTGCGTTATGGCCTGACCGAGCGCGGCCGCAGTTCGGCGCGTGACGCCCTGGCCCGCAGTGGCTACATCGGCGCAGCGCCATTCCCGGTGAGCACCTATCGCTCGCTGATCAAGATCCAGACCATTCACCATGGTCGCATCACCGCCAAGGACATGCACCAGGCCCTGGCCGGCCTGGTACTGAGCCAAGGCATGCTCGACCAGTTGGGCGTCGCTCTGAATTCCGGGCGGGCAATCATGATCTACGGCCCGGCGGGCACGGGCAAAACCTATGTCAGCAGCCGATTGATCCGGCTGTTCGCCGAGGCGATCTGGGTGCCCCATGCCATCGTCATCAACGAGTCGGTGATCGAGATCTACGACCCGCAGGTGCACCAGCGCCTGGATGACAACGGCCAATCGAACAACCTCATGCTCAACGAAGGCATCGACCGCCGGCTGCTGTGCTGCAAACGCCCGATCGTCATCACCGGCGGCGAGCTGAACATGGAACAGCTGGACGTGCGCTACGACCCCTTCACCCGGCAATACCAGGCGGCGTTGCAGCTCAAGGCCAGCAACGGCCTGTTCATCATTGATGACATGGGGCGCCAGCGCATGGCCCCGGCCGAGTTGCTCAATCGTTGGATCGTGCCCATGGAGGAGAAGCGCGACTTCATCAACCTGGGCGGCGGGCGGCATTGCGAGCTGCCGTTCGACCTGGTGCTGGTGTTTTCCACCAACCTCAATCCCCTCGAATTGGCCGACGAGGCCTTCCTGCGGCGCATTGGCTACAAAGTGCAGTTCGGCTACCTCAAGCCTGAGGAATACGAACAAATCTGGCGCCAGGAGTGCGAACGCCTGGGCATCCCGTATGACCCGCTGCTGGTGCGCTATGTGTTGCAGCGGCTGTATGCAGGCGAAGGCATGCCGCTGGTGCCTTGCCATCCCCGTGACCTGTTGAACATGGCGCTCGACCGCCAGCGTTACCTGGGCGGTTCCGGGCCCTTGTCGGCGCAAGAGCTGGAATGGGCCTGGCACAACTACTTCGTTCAGCTCGACTTCCTTTGATCTGGAGATACCGACATGAGCTCTCGTACGCTTCCGCTGATAGGCGTTTCCCTGGTAATGGGCCTTGGTGCCGCATGGATGGCCGACTCCTGGTTGAGCGCGCGACTCAACGCGACCCCCGATGACCACTTGCGAAGCGTGGTGGTCGCCACGGTGGAAATCCCCTTCGGGCAAATGGTCGAGGCCCAGCAAGTCACGACCGTGCGCATGCCCATGGATACGATCCCGGACGACGCCTTCGATGCCAGCGAACAGGCCGTGGGCAAGATCGCCACCTTCGACATCCTGCGTGGCGACATCGTGCGGGGTGCGCGGCTGAGCGAGCACTTGGGTGGCAGCACCCTGGCTTCGCTGATTGCGCCGGACAAACGCGCCATATCGGTACGCGTGGATGATGTGGTCGGCGTGGGCGGCTTCCTCTTGCCGGGCAACCGGGTCGATGTCTTGGCCACCAAGACCACCAGCGCCGGCAGCAACAGCGCGACCTCCCGGACCATCCTGGAAAACCTGCGGGTGCTGGCGGTGGACCAGACGGCGGGCACCGACAAGACCCAGCCGGTCGTGGTGCGGGCGGTGACGCTGGAAATGTCGGCCACCGAAGCGGAAGCGCTGGTCACTGCACAGACCGAGGGCAAACTGCAATTGGCCTTGCGCAACCCGTTGAACCTGGAAAAAAAGGCCGTGGCCGTTGCACCGCCAACCCCGGCGCCAGTCATCGCCATGGCGGCCGCCCCGGCGCCAAAACCTGCGGTGCAGCGCAGTGCCAAGCCGCAAGGCGGGGCGATCACGCTGATCCGCGGAGTTGAAAGCAGTGTGATCAATGTCCGCTGAGTAATACCCTCCATGCCAGGCCCTTGCGGGCCGCGGCGATACCGATCCTCAAACGTTGTAAATGAGGGCTCGATGATGAATGCCAATATCCGGCGCCAGGGAGGGGCGGTGAGTGTACTGATGGTGATTGCCCTGGTGGCGATCTCCATGATGGCGGCGTTGGCCCTCGACGGCGGGCACATGCTACTGAACAAGACGCGCCTGCAAAATGCGGTGGATGCCGCCGCCTTGGGCGGTGCCAAGACCCTGAGCCAGGTGAGTGGCGGCGTCAACATGGCCAGCACCACCCGCGCGGCGGCCCTGGACACGCTCAACAGAAATGCCAATGCCTTGGGCAACACCGAGCTGGCCACTGCGGTCGCCGGCAACCCGGGTGCGTTGGCCGTGGTGGAGCTGTCCAGCAGCGTCTACGGTCCGTTCTCCTACCCCGGGCCTGCCGATGCCAAATATGTGCGGGTGTCGGTGGCCAGTTATCAACTGAACGGTTTTTTCTGGAGCTTCGTGCAAACGATGGGCAGCGTCGGCTTGGGCAACAAGCGCGTGGCGGCGATTGCCACTGCCGGTCCCAGCCCCACCTCTCCTTGTGACCTGGCGCCGTTGATGGTCTGTGGCGATCCCACTCAATACAACCCGGCCGCCGGCAACTTCTGGGGGTATCAATTTGGCGACCTGGAAGTCTTGAAGACGGCGGCGGGGAACACCTCGCCCGTCGGCCCGGGCAACTTCCAATTGCTGGATTTCGGCTCAGGCGGCAAAACGGTCCGGGAGGACCTGGCCGGAGGTGGCTCGGTCTGCCGCAGCGTCGGCGACAACGTCCAGACCGCGCCAGGTAATAAAGCGGGTCCAACTTCCCAAGGCTTGAATACGCGCTTCGGTATCTACAACGGCCCGGTCAGTTCTTCAGACTATCCACCGGACCTGGTCACGTCCTCAGGCACCCCGGCGATCACCTACAACGATTCGCTCTCCCAGGCGCAATATAAAGGCCAGCTCATCACCTCCAGCAACGGCGATCTCTCGGCGGGTGGCGAGGCGGTACAAGACTATAACGACTGGCGGGCCAAGGTCGCCGCCTGCGTGGCGGGGGGCGCCAGCGGCTGTGAAAGCAACGGGGTTTTCGAGCGCCGGATGCTGAAGATCGTGATTGGCAATTGCGCCGGGAAGCTGAGCGGCTCGACGTCGATTCCGGTCTTGGGGTTCGGCTGCTATTTCGTCCTGCAGCCGGTGAACGGCGGTGGTTCGGAGTCGATCATCTTTGGCCAGTTCGTCCAGGAATGCGAGGGCGACAACGTACCTGGCCCGACGCCGTCCACCGACTCCGGCCCACAGATCATCCAGCTCTACAAAACCTATCTCAACGGCAGCGGCACTCCGAGCACTGACTCGTAGGAGGCGTCATGGGACTTTCTCATTTCAAACCAGCGCAAGCCCAGCAAGGCGTGGCGCTGGTGGAATTCACCCTGGTGTTGCCATTGCTGCTGTTGTTGCTGCTGGCCTTCGGCGAGTTCGGTCGCATGCTTTACCAGTACAACGTGCTGTTGCAGGCCAGTCGCGATGCTGGGCGCTTCGTCGCCAGCCAGGCGTGGGATTCTACCCACGGCATCGTTAACGTGAACAAGGTACTGCTCCAGACCCAGACAAAAAACGTTGCGGTGTATGGCGTTCCCAGTGCTACCGGCACCGCCGTGGTGTCAGGGTTGACCACGACTCACGTTCAGGTCGCCGCGGAGGGCATCGATCATGTGCGCGTCACTATTACCTACACCTTCTGCCCGGTGATTGGTGCGGGTAACTGCACGGGGTCGATTCCAGGACTTTTCGGCAATGCCATTCCCTTGGGCATCCAGTTGGTCGCAACCACCGTCATGAGGGCGCTGTGATGAATAACAAACACATGCGCGGCACCTACATCGTGGAGTTCTCGTTCGTGGGCTTGCTGGTGTTCGTCCTGCTGTTCGGCGTGGTGGAAATGGGCCGGCTGTACTTCACGGTCAATGCGCTGGATGAAGCCGCGCGGCGCGGTGCGCGCCTGGCAGCGGTGTGCAATGTCAGCGACCCGGTGGTGTTGCGTCGGGCCATCTTCAACGCCGCGACGGATGCCGGCACCAGTCAACTGATCAGCAACCTGGCGACGTCTAACCTGGCCCTGACCTACCTGGACGTCAATGGTGCCGTGGTGGCAAACCCCGCCAACACCACAGGCACCACCGGCTTTCGAGCCATCCGCTATGTCCGGCTGAGCGTGCAGAACTTCGTTTTCAACCTGTTCATTCCCGGCTTAGGCGTGCCCATTACCTTGCCCACGTTCAGGGCAACCTTGCCACGCGAAAGCCTTGGGCGTCATTCCGATTCCGGGGAGATCACACCATGCTGAACACTAAGGAAACTCCGCTTTCGACCGCGACTGGCAGAGCCGGGCTGCGGATACTGATCAGCAGCCGCGATGCCACGTCCCTGCGCGACCTGCAATGCGTCTGCCAGCGCATGCCTGGCCTTGAGGTCAGCACGCGGCTGGTCAGCAACGGGCATGTCGACCCGCTCTACGGCCTGGACCGCATGCCCGACCTGTTGCTGCTGCGCGTCAGCCACCTGTGGCGCGAAGAATTGTCAGCCTTGCTGCAGCGTCCGGCCCATGAACGTCCGCCGATGCTGGTGTGTGGTCCCTTGGGTGAGCAGGAGGGCATGCGCCTGGCGATGCAGGCCGGCGCCCGGGACGTGCTGCCCGAGCCCATCGCCGATACAGAATTGGTGGCGGCCCTGAATCGCCTGGTGACGGAAGTCCGCCTCGGCAGCGGCAACGAAGGGAAGCTGATCGCGGTGATCAGCGCCAAGGGTGGCTCCGGCGGAACCCTGGTGGCGTGCAACCTGGCCCAGCAACTCAGCGCCCGGGCAGGCAATACCTTGCTGCTGGACATGGACCTGCAATTTGGCAGCGTGACCCATTACCTGGACGTCGCGCAGTCCCACAGTCATCTGGAAGTACTGCAACAGGTCGACGACATGGACAGCGTCGCGCTGCGGGGCTTTTGCAGCCACTTCAGCCCGACCCTGCATGTGCTGGGTGGTCGGGCCGGTGAGTTGTGCCTGCCCCAGGATGCCCAGCCCGAACAGCTCGACGCCCTGTTGCAACTGGCCCGCGCCAGTTATGACTGGGTGGTGGTGGACCTGCCGCGGCAGATCGATCACCTCACCGGCTCGGTGCTGGAACAGGTGGACCGGGTGTACGTGGTGGTGCAACAGAGCGTCAGCCACCTGCGCGATGCCAGCGCCCTGGTGCGGATCTTGCGCGAAGACCTGGGCGTGCGCGGGGATCAATTGCAGATCGTGATCAACCGCTATGACAAAAACGCCGCTGTCAGCCTCAAGGACATCGGCGAGGCCCTGCGTTGCCCGAACCTGTTGAAATTGCCCAATGACTTCAACCTGGTCAGCCAGAGTCAGAACACTGGCGTGCCGTTGGGGCTGCATGCGCCGAAGGCGGCAATCACCGCCGCCCTGCGCGATTTGACCGAAGACCTGGTCGGTCACCAGATGGCCACAGACAAGGGCCTGCTTAAACGTGCCTTCAACCGTTTTTTCGGGGGATGACCCATGATCAGCGACTTTCGTAACCGCTTGCGCAAACAGCCCGCCAAATCCGCCGCCTCAGCGGGCACCCAGCCCGAGGAGGGCCTGCCGGACCCGACCGACGCGTTGATGGCCTGGGAGCAGGCCATCCCCGACGTGCTTTACGAAACCCGCAGCCAGGTCACGCCGGTGGAGGCCGAATGGCGGGAGAAGATCTACCAGCAACTGCTCAAGGTCATGGACCTGTCGTTGCTCGATGCCCTCGAACACGTCGAGGCCACTCGGCAGATACGCGATATCTGCCAGCGCCTGCTCGAGGAACATTCGGCACCGGTGAGTACGGCCAGTCGGCAATTGATCATCAAGCAGATCACCGATGAAGTGCTCGGTCTCGGGCCGCTGGAACCGTTGTTGGCTGACCATAGCGTGTCCGACATTCTGGTCAACGGCTTTGCCTCGGTCTACGTCGAACGCTTCGGCAAGTTGCAACGCACCGACGTGCGTTTTCGCGACGACCAGCATTTGCTGAACATCATCGACCGCATCGTTTCGAGCCTGGGGCGGCGTATCGACGAGTCCTCGCCCTTGGTGGACGCCCGGCTCAAGGACGGTTCGCGGGTCAACGCGATCATTCCACCGCTGGCCATCGACGGTCCGAGCATGTCGATCCGGCGCTTCGCCGTGGACCTGCTCAACACCGACAGCCTGATCCAGGTCGGCACCATGACCCCGGCCATTGCCTTGCTGCTCAAGGCCATTGTTCGCGGACGCCTGAACGTGCTGATCTCCGGCGGCACCGGCAGCGGCAAGACCACCATGCTCAATGTGCTGTCCAGTTTCATTCCCCACAACGAGCGCATCGTCACCATCGAGGATTCGGCCGAGCTGCAACTGCAACAGCCCCACGTAGTGCGCCTGGAAACCCGGCCTTCGAACATCGAGGGGCGCGGCGAGGTGGGCCAGCGGGAATTGGTGCGCAACAGCCTGCGGATGCGCCCGGACCGCATTGTCATTGGCGAGGTGCGTGGCGCCGAGGCGATGGACATGCTCACGGCGATGAACACCGGCCACGACGGTTCGCTGACCACCATTCACGCCAACACCGCACGGGATGCGTTGGGGCGAGTCGAGAACATGGTGTCGATGACCGGGGCGACTTTTCCGATCAAGGCCATGCGTCAACAAATTGCCTCGGCCATCGATGTGGTGATCCAACTGGAGCGTCAAGAAGACGGCAAGCGACGCGTGGTGAGCATGCAAGAGATCAACGGGATGGAAGGGGACATCATCACCATGACCGAGATTTTCTCCTTCGTGCGCCAGGGCATCGGCGAGCATGGCGAGGTGCTTGGGGATTATCGGCCCAGCGGGATGATCCCGGCCTTCCGCGATGTGCTGGCCAAGCGCGGCATCGAACTGCCGCTGACTCTGTTTCGCCCTGAGTGGATGGAGGGCCGGACGTCATGAGCAATATCCCCAGTGAATTCATCCTGATGTTCCTTGGCATGGTGTTCATCGCCGTATTCCTGCTGTCCCAGGGCGTGGTGGTGCCGGTGTTCGGCGAGGCCGGCAGGATGCGCAAGCGCATTCGCGGGCGCCTGCATGTACTGGAGAAAGCCAACCACTTGCCCAACATGCAGACCGTGTTGCGGCAGAAATACCTGACGCGCCTGTCCCCCCTGGAAGCGCGCCTGGAACAGCTGCCATTCATGGCCAACCTGACCCAACTGATCGAGCAGGCCGGGCATGAATACCGGGCTTATCGGGTCATGCTGCTCGGTCTGGCCCTGGGGGTGGCGGCGGGTGCCTTGGTGCTGATGGTCTCGCCCATCTGGTGGATGGCGCTGCTGGCGGCATTCGCGGTGACCTGGGTGCCGGTGCTGAAAATCCTGCGTGACCGTAACAAGCGTTTCGCTGCGTTCGAGGAGGGTTTGCCGGATGCGCTGGACGCCATGTGCCGGGCCCTGCGCGCCGGCCATCCGTTCAACGAAACCCTGCGTCTGGTCGCCGAAGAGCATAAGGGGCCGGTCGCCCAGGAATTCGGCATGACGTTTTCCGACATCAACTATGGCAACGATGTGCGCCGGGCCATGCTCGGCCTGCTGGAGCGCATGCCGAGCATGACGGTGATGATGCTGGTGACCTCGATCCTCATCCACCGCGAGACTGGCGGCAACCTGACCGAAGTGCTGGAGCGCCTGAGCCGCTTGATTCGTGGGCGTTTTCGTTTCCAGCGCAAGATTCGGACGCTGTCGGCCGAAGGGCGCATGTCGGCCTGGGTGCTGGTGGCGATCCCGTTCGTGCTGGCGATCGCCATCGTGCTCACCAGCCCCAGCTACATGCCGGTGCTGATCAATGACCCCATAGGGCACAAGCTGATCATCGGCGCGTTCTGCGCCATGTTGATCGGGATTTTCTGGATAAGAAAGATCATCCGGATCCAGGTTTAAGCGCTGTCGCGCCGAGAGGTATCAGTCATGGACTTTTTGCTCGGATTGTTGAGTCGGTTTACCGGCAACGAAGAACTGGCCCGCCTGTTGTTCATCGCCGCGATTGGCCTCAGTGCAGTGTTGGCGGCCGTCGCGCTCCTGCTGTTGATGTTGGGCCTGCAGGATCCGGTGCAGCGGCGCCTGGCGCTGATCAAGCGCGGGTATGCTGGCAACACCGCAGGGCAGGAGGCACCCGGTAACCTGCAGCTCTTGCTGGAGCGGGTCGGCCAGCGCTTTGCCTCGACCGACCAGGCCCACGCGTCGGCCACCCAGACCTTGCTCACCCACGCCGGTTACCGCTCTGCTTCGGCGGTGCAGATGTATTGGGCCGTGCGCCTGATGCTGCCGCTGTTGCTGGTCGGTGTTGCGTTGTTGCTGTTGCCGATGGTCAAGGTGTCAGTGGCTATCGGCTTGCTGGGGGTGACCCTCGTGGCGGGCATCGGTTGGTTGCTGCCGGCGATCTACGTCGGCAAGCGCAAGCAGGCACGCCAAGGCCGGCTGCGCGCCGCGTTCCCGGATGCGCTGGACCTGATGGTGGTTTGCGTCGAGTCGGGCCTGGCCCTGCCTACAACGATTGAACGGGTGGCTGAAGAGATGTCGGTCAGCCAGGTCGAACTGGCCGAGGAACTGGCGCTGGTCAATGCGCAGATCCGGGCGGGCATCACCAGCACCGAGGCCCTCAAGCAACTGGCCGTGCGTACTGGCCTGGAGGATATCCAGGGCCTGGTCAGCCTGCTGGCGCAAAGTATCCGATTCGGCACCAGCGTGGCCGATACCCTGCGGATCTACGCCGATGAGTTTCGCGACCGGCGTACCCAGGCTGCGGAAGAAATGGGCGCCAAGATTGGCACCAAGCTGATCTTTCCGCTGATTTTCTGCCTGTGGCCGAGCTTCTTCCTGGTTGCCATTGGTCCGGCCATGATCGGTGTGTTCAGGGCTTTCGGGAATATGTAGGTCAGTGTGGGTGTTCATGAGTCTTGTGTTCACCCCCAGTCCCATTGTGGGAGCGAGCTTGCTCGCGATGGCGGCCTGACAGTTGGCCTGGATTTTGTTGGGCCTGGATTTTGTTGAGTGAGTACATATCCATTGCTGCGGTAACGGCTGCTTAGGGTTTCGCCCTGACGGCGACTCACTTTTGAGAAGCGCAAAAGTAAGCAAAACGCTTCTGCCCCACCACTCGGTGCCTCGCCTAGGCTCGGCATGCCCTCACTCCGGCATTGCTCCGTGGGCCCGCCGCGAAGGGCCATCCATGGCCCAGCGCGGCTATCCCGGCATCCATGCCGGGATGCCCACTGCGCAATGCCTGCGTTCGGCCATCGTGGTTAACGGGGCGCCCGAGATCAACGTCCACCGCGAGGCGGCCTAGTAGCCGACCTGGCTCTCCCGGTTGTACACCTCATCAGATCTGTGGGAACCATCAGATATGTGGGAGCAAAGCTTGCTCGCGAGGCGGCCTAGTAGCCGACCTGGCTCTCCCGGTTGTACACCTCATCAGATCTGTGGGAACCATCAGATATGTGGGAGCAAAGCTTGCTCGCGAGGCGGCCTAGTAGCCGACCTGGCTCTCCCGGTTGTACACCTCATCAGATCTGTGGGAACCATCAGATATGTGGGAGCAAAGCTTGCTCGCGAGGCGGCCTAGTAGCCGACCTGGCTCTCCCGGTTGTACACCTCATCAGATCTGTGGGGACCATCAGATCTGTGGGAGCAAAGCTTGCTCGCGAGGCGGCCTAGTAGCCGACCTGGCTCTCCCGGTTGTACACCTCATCAGATCTGTGGGGACCATCAGATCTGTGGGAGCAAAGCTTGCTCGCGAGGCGGCCTGACAGCCGACCTGGCTCTCCCGGTCGTACCCCGATCCAATTAATGTGGGAGCGAGCTTGCTCGCGATAGCGGTGGGTCAGTTTGCATGGATGTTGGATATGAAGGCCCCTTCGCAAGCTCGCTTGTATGGTAGGACTTGAAGGGAGGAGGAGGGACAAAGCTCGATTCTGACTGTTCGCGCAGTACAGACCGTGGGAGATTTCACCCCTCCTCCTTTCACCCAAGCGCCGATAAAGAATGCATCTGGCCTAGACCGACGATAGGAACAAGCCTGCGCCTCTGGGTGAACCCTTCAAGTGTTCAAA
>NZ_MUOA01000024.1:0-43584 GCF_002001065.1 Pseudomonas sp. A25(2017)
GATCAATACCCGTTCACGCATGCCGACCAGGCCAAAGGAGGTTGGCCGACCCGTATCGGCAATAAATCCTACACCGTCGTCGCTGACGGTCAGACACAATTCGTCGTCGTCCTGAACCAGCGTCAGCTCTACAGTATGCGCCTGGGCATGGCGCATCACGTTGGTCAGCGCTTCCTGGAGAATCCGGAACAGGCCAATGGCCTTGGCGTCGCTCAGGGGCGGCAGGTTGTCCGGCACCTGCACCAGACATGGGATCTGCGTACGCGCCTCGAAACGCCGGGCCTGCCATTCGATAGCCGAGGCAATGCCCGCATCCAGGATCGGCGGGCGCAAGGCCGTCGCCACGTCCCGCACCAGTTGGAACAGCTGGGCAATCAAGCGCTTCATGCTGTTAAGCCGCTCATGCAGGCCCGGATCAAGTTGTGCGTAGGCCAATTCACACATGGACGTTTCAAGCTTCAACACCGTCAGCATCTGACCCAGCTCATCGTGGACCTCCCGGGCGATGCGCGCCTTCTCCTCTTCCCGCACGCTTTCCAGGTGCGCCGACAACTCGCGCAACTGCTCCCGGGAGCTGGCCAGTTCCAGCTCGATGCGCTTGCTTTCGGTGATGTCCCAGACGATTCCGTCCCAAACGTAGGCGCCATCTTCCAGACGACGGGTGATCGCCTTGATCTCGGCCCAACGCTCCTGGCCTTCGCGGGTCAGGATGCGGCCCTGCCATGACCAGTCACTGTCAGTGTCCAGCGCCTGGTCCTGGGTACGGTGGTAATCGGCCTTGTCCTGCGGGTGCACCAGGCTGCGCAGCCCGGTGTCGCTGCGGGCCAAGGTCGCGGGGGAATAACCCACCAGGCTTTCGCTGCCCTCGCTGATGTAGGCAAAGTCGATCTGGCCGGTCACCGGCGCCCGCTCCAGGCGAAAGACCAGGCCTGGCACATTGGCGGCGATGCCTTGCAACCGCGCTTCGCTTTCGCGTAGCGCCGCCAGCGCACGTCGGCGTTCGGTCACGTCGTTGAGGTAGACCACCAGGTATTCGGCGTCGCGAAAACGCAGGAAGCTCAGGGAAACGTCAGCCGGCAGGATGCTGCCATCGGCTCGCACGCATTCGGTCTCGAAACTCTGCGGCCCGTCGTCACTGGCCCGGGCGCGCTTCCACAGGTTCAGCCAGCGATCCATGTGCAAGCCCGGCTCGAAGTCGATCAAAGGGCGGTCGATGATCGCGCCCGAGGCGTAGCCGAGCATGGTTTCAGCCGCTCGGTTGGCATAACGCACGTGGCTGTCCCAATTGACCCAGAGGATGCCGACCGTGCTTTGATCGATGGAAAACTGCGTCAGGCGCAAGGCTTCTTCGCTGGCAGCGCGCTGGACGATGTCCTCCTTCGCGGCTCGCAGACGGCGCTCCAGTGCGCGTTGCTGGCGGCGCTGCCAGAACACGATGGCAATGCTGCTGAGCAGTAGAACCAGAATCAACAGGGTCAGGTTCTGCCAGAAGCCCGGGGTCTCGGTCAGGCGTGGGTATTTTGGCTTGAGCCAACGGCTGTGCAGTTGCTCCAGATCCTTGGCCGGGATCGCCTGCAAACCGCTGTCGATGATCTCGGCCAGTTCCGGCCAGTCCCGGCGCGTGGCAACCCGCAGCAACTGCGGCAGGCCAATGTCGCCCACTACCGCCAGCTCAGCGAATTCGGGCTCGACCATCAGCCGCCCGAGTTGTGCCTCGTCGACCACCGCATATCGGGCCTGCTGGGTCAGCAATAATTGCAGGGCTTCGCGCTCCATCGGCACACCTTGCAGATTCAGCGCCGGGTAGTTGCTGCGCAAGTAATCGGCTATGGCGCTGGGCATGCGCACCGCGACCCGGGCCTGGGTGTCGAGTTTTTCCAACTCCACCCCTTCGGCCCCCTTCTGCGCGCCGACGATCAATTGCGGCACGCGCATATAGGGATCGGAAAACTGCCAGAGCTTGAGCCCGCCCGGGGATTGGGTCAGGCCCGGAGCAATGTCCACCTCGCCGGCGCGTACCGCGGCTTCCAGTTGCGCCACGTCCTGGAAATTGCGCCAGGTCAGCTCGACGTTCAACGCCTTGCCCAGCCATTGCATCAACTCGACGTTGGTGCCGGACAAACGCTGCAAGCGCCGGTCGTATTGTGCATAGGGCGCCTGCAACACCAGGCCAACCCGCCATTGCGGATGTTGCACCAGCCATTGGCGCTGCCCTGCATTCAATTGCACCCCGTGCGCCGACGGCGCGGGCGCGGCCCACGCCATCAAGGGAAGCCATAAACAGCCGATAACCCACAGGCAGCAAAAACGCATCATCGAAGTCTCATGCACTGACAAATACTGACCAACCCATTAGGCTGCCGGAAATACTTCTGGTCATGGAATATCCGATGCCCTCTGTTTATCGCCTGGCGTTGCCAGCATTGTGCCTGTCGCTGATCCTGCCAAGTGCCTTTTCTGTACGGGCCAGCGAAACGGCCCCCGCCGCCGAGCAACCTGCCGAAGAAAAACCCGTCGAGCGCCAGCCTTTGCTCGAGCGTAGCCAGGAAGAAGCGAGCGCACTTGAACGAAAAGTCCCGGTCCTGGAACAGCAACAGTTGCAGACTGGCAGCGATACCTTCCTGGCGCTGTGGAAACCGGCCAATACCAGTGATCCCAGGGGCGCAGTCATCATAATCCCCGGTGCTGGCGAAACAGCTGACTGGCCTCAAGTTATCGGCCCTTTGCGGAAAAAGTTGCCCGATGTTGAATGGAGCAGCCTGAGTATCACCCTGCCGGACCTGCAAAGCGACGTCATTGCACCGCGCGTGGTGCAAGCACCACCTGAGACCAAGCCGGCCGACACCGCTGCCGCAGCACCGGACGCCACCACTGCGGCACCGATCGAACAGGTCGCCGGTGGCGAAGCCGATGCGACAGATCCAGTCGTTACCCCAACCGATGAAGAACACGCCAAGGCCGACGCCGAGCGCATCTTCGCCCGTATCGATGCCGCGCTGGCCTACGCCGAACAGCAAAGCGCACGCCGCATCGTGTTGCTGGGCCATGGTACCGGCGCCTATTGGGCAGCACGTTACTTGAGTGAGAGGCAGCCCTCGCAAGTCGAACGCTTCGTGATGGTGGCCGCCCAACCCCCGGTTACCGCCAAGCCCGCCCTGGCCGAACTGACCCCGACCTTGAAACTGGCTACCGCCGACATTTTCTACATGGACAAGCCGCTGGATCGCAACGCGGCGCTGGAGCGCTTGCAGGCGAGCAAACGCTTGAAAGGCTCGACCTTCAGCCAGGTGTCCCTCAAGGCCCTGCCGAACCAGGCGGCGGAGCAAGAGCAGCTGTTTCGTCGGGTTCGGGGTTGGTTGAATCCGCAGAAGACGGGGGAGTAAGGGCTGGCTCTGCCCCCTTCACCGTGGCAAGGGAGCTTGCTCCCGCTGGACCGCGCTGTAGGAGCTGCCGAGCGAAGCGAGGCTGCGATCTTTCCAAGACCAGTTGAATATCAAGCGAAAGATCAAGATCAAAAGATCGTCCGAACGCGGCCCGAGCCTTCGGCAGCTCCTACCGCAGCCGAGCGGGAGCAAGCTCCCTCGCCACAGGGGGCAGTGGGCTAGCGAAAATCCCGCCGCTCGCGAATCAGTCGATAGGCGTTATGCAGCTCTCGGGTTTTGTCGGTGGCTTCACGCACCTGCAAGGGCGTTGCCCCGCTGCCGGCAATCTTGTCCGGGTGATGACGGCTGAGCAGGCGACGATAGGCGCGCTTGATCTGCGACGGTTCGCTGGTGGCCGAAACCCCCAGCAAGCGCATTGCTTCCTGGTAGGTCACACCACTGTTGGGCCGCGACAGTTTCTGCGGCTCGTAATCAGCCGCCAGCGCCTGGACCTGTTGCGGCGTCCAGCCCAGCCACCGGCCCCACTGAGTCACCAGTTCTCGCTCGGCGACACCGGCACGCCCATCGGCCCAGACCATCCGCCAACACGCGCGCAATACCCCTTCAGCCGCATGGGGCTGGACGGCCAGGCGGCGCATGTAACCGCGCAAGCGATCGTTTCCGGACTTGCCCCGGTTGAACGCCGCGATCGCCCGGCGCTGCGCCGATTCGCTCAAGTCCAGCGCACGCATTTCCTGACGAGCCTGCTGGATGTGGCCATCGACCACACGCCCATCACTTTTCGCCAGACGCCCGAGCAATACAAACAACAACTCATCGTTGCGTAACGCCGGACGTCCCCCCAGGCGCTCACGTACCTGCGCCCAGCCCTGCAGGTTCAGGCGCCGATCCAGTGCCTGTCCCAACAACGCCCCAAGCATGGCCCCCGGGATGCTGGCTATGGCAAAGCCCGCCCCGGCTCCAATCAGAGTCCCTGGCCACCACATATCAACCGCTCGCTTCTATCAAGGTTTCGACCTGCGCCAAACGTTCATGGGTGCCGACATCGACCCAATGCCCTTTGAGGTGCTCGCCACTGACGCGCCCCTCGGCCATGGCCGCGCGCAACAGCGGTGCGAGCTTGAACGCACCGTCCGAGCAACCGTCGAACAACCGCGGGTGCAGGACGGCAATGCCGCTATAGGTCAGGTTGTCGGCAGGCGCGTGCCTATCGTGAACCTTTCCGTCGACCAGGACGAAATCGCCGCCTGGGTGATGCTCGGGATTATCGACGAGCACCAGATGCGCCAACCCTTCGAGCGGCCGGCGCAAAGCACTGAAATCGTAGTCGGTCCAGACATCACCATTCACCACCACAAACGCTTCATCGCCCAGCAGCGGCAAGGCCCGGAAGATTCCACCGCCGGTTTCCAGCGGCTCGCCTTCGGGGGAAAACCGAATGTTCACGCCAAACCTTGAACCGGCCCCCAGGTGATCTTCGATCTGCTGACCGAGCCAGGCGTGATTGATCACGATCTCGGTGAACCCGGCCCGCGCCAGCGCCCGCAAGTGGTATTCGATCAAGGGAACACCACCGACGCGAATCAACGGCTTTGGCGTGGTAAGGGTCAAGGGCCGCATGCGTTCGCCCTTGCCCGCCGCCAGAATCATCGCCTTCATGCCGTTGCTCCGGCCGATTGCCGCAGGCTGCCCAGAAGCTCATCGAGCGGTGCAAGCTCCGGACGACGGGCAATGACCGCTTCTATATAAGCAAAGAAACGCGGCACATCGCCGAGGTAACGTGGCTTGCCGTCACGATGACAAATGCGCGCGAAGATCCCGATGACCTTGAGATGGCGCTGCACGCCCATCAAGTCGCTGGCCCGCAGGAAGTCCTCGAGATCCGGCTGGACGGGAATGCCGAGGGCGCCGGCCTGCTGCCAGTAACTCTCCAGCCAGCCGCGCACACGCGCCTCGGGCCAACTGAGGAAGGCATCCTTGAACAGACACGTCACGTCGTAGGTGACGGGGCCATAGACCGCATCCTGAAAATCCAGCACGCCGGGGTTCGGCACGCTGAGCATCAGGTTGCGCGGCATGTAGTCGCGGTGCACCAGTACTTTGGGCTGGGCCAGGGCACTGTCGATCAGCAGCTCGCTGGCCTGCTGCCAGAGTTGCTGCTGGGCCGAATCCAATTCGATACCCAGCTCGCGCTTGACGTACCACTCGGGGAACAATTCCAGCTCCCGACGCAGCAACGCGACATCGTAGCTCGGCAACGGCGCAACCATCGGCAGTTGCTGGAAAGCCAACAAGGCTTGCAGGGCATCGCGGAATAAATCGTCGGCATTTTCGCCGGTGATCACGTCCAGATAGGTCTGGTTGCCCAAGTCATTGAGCAAAAGAAAGCCGCGCTCGAGGTCTTCGGCATAAATTTTTGGCACGTTAATGCCAGATTTCGCCAGCAAAAAAGCAATATCCACGAAGGGTTTGCAGTTTTCCTGGGGCGGTGGCGCATCCATTACGATCAAACTGCGACCCTCGCCTTCCCAGCGGAAATAACGCCGAAAACTCGCGTCACTGCTGGCGGCGGTCAACGTGGCCGGGGGTACGGCACCCCAGCCCTGTTGAGTGAAAAGGATCGGCAGTTGTTCATCGAGCCAAACTTTCAGGTGTTGCAAGCGTACATCTTGGTCGGGCATTGCAAGGGTCTCCGACGGTGCTAGCCGTCAAGCGGGTCATGCTTTATTATCCAGCATCTTTTTCAGACCATCGAGAGGCGTGCGGCCCACACCGCGGGCAGATGGCACGCAGGAAGCCCGGACTAATAAGATGGCATTGAAATCCCCCGCGTTTCGTAAAAAATTTCCGTTGCTGGTCACCGGCAGTCTGCTGGCCCTGCAACCCCTGGCCTCTTCATTCGTCGTCGCGGCGCAGCAGTATGACTGCTCCGTCTCCGCTTCGGGTGCCTGGGACTGTGCACCCAAGACACCGGCCGCCGCGTTGCCGCCGCGTCCCGTGCATGACGGCAGTGCGGTTTCCGACAGCGGCGCAGCTGCGGCCGACAGCAGCTCGGGCGAGGAAGCCGGCGAAAAGCCGATGCTCGTTACCGAAGCCAAGGGCCGTGGCCTGAAGTCACGCAGTGCAGACTACAGTCACCTGGATTGGGTTCCACGGGAGAACCTCACCCCGGCGCAATTGGCTGAAACCGGCCCTTACTGTGCAGGGGCCTATATCGAGCCGACGCGTCCTGGCATGAACGACAAGACGGCCAAGAGCGACGCCCCCACCTTCCTCGGCGCCAAGACGTCACGCTATCAGCAGGAAGAACAGGTGGCGACCCTGGCCGGTGACGTGGTCATGCGCCAGGGCAGCATGCAGGTCGAGGCCGACGAGGCCAGCCTGTACCAGGCCGAGAACCGCGGTGAGCTGAGCGGCAACGTGCGGGTGCGCGACAACGGTGCGCTGATCGTCGGCGACCACGCCGATGTACAACTGGACACCGGCGAAGCCAAGGTCGACAACGCCGAATACGTGATGCACAAGTCGCGCATCCGGGGTAACGCGCTGTACGCCAAGCGCGCCGAGAACGCGATCATCCGCCTCAAGGACGGTACATACACCACGTGCGAACCGGGCAGCAACGCCTGGACGCTCAAGGGCAACAACATCACCCTGAACCCGGCCACCGGCTTCGGTACCGCGACCAACGTGACGCTGCGGGTCAAGGACTTCCCGGTCCTGTACACGCCGTACATCTACTTCCCGATCGACGATCGTCGCCAGTCCGGCTTCCTGCCGCCGACCATCGGCAGCGGCAGCGACACCGGTTTCCTGCTGGTCACCCCGTACTACTTCAACCTGGCGCCGAACTACGATGCCACGTTGTACCCGCGCTACATGAGCAAGCATGGCCTGTTGATGGAAGGCGAATTCCGCTACCTGACCAAGTCCAGCGAAGGTCAGTTCGGCGCGGCGTACCTCAACGATGAAGAAGACGAGCGCAACAAGCAGTCCGACTACAGCAAGACCCGCTACATGTACAACTGGCAGCACAAGGGCGGGCTCGATTCGCGCGTGCTGACGGAAGTCGACTACACCAAGATCAGCGATCCTTACTACTTCCAGGATTTGCAGACCGACCAGATCGGTGTCGAGTCCAAGGACTATGTGAACCAGCAAGGAGCCGTCAGCTATCGGGGCGACAACTATGTTGCCCGCGTGAATGCCCAGGCTTACCAGATGGCGACGATTTCGAAGATCACGCCTTATAACCGTCTGCCTCAGATCACGTTCAACGGTGAGCTGCCTCAGCATCCGTACGGCCTGGATTTCGCCTACAAGACCGAGCTGGTGCGATTTGATCGAAATCTGCGCGACGGTCTCTATAGTGATAAAGATGGCGTCACGACACCGTGGCTGGATACCCGGGTTTGGGGCCTTGCCCGGGCAAATGGCAATCGTCTGAACCTGGCGCCTGTCATCAGCCTGCCGATGAACGCAAGTTATGGCTATATCAAGCCATCGCTCAAGTACCAGTACACCCAATATGATCTGGATCTGGACGGCGAAGGCAAAGGCGATATCGCTGGGCAGACCGCAGAACTGGATCGCCTACGCGGCACGTACAGCAGCAGCCAGAGCCGTGGCGTTCCAATCGCCAGCATCGACAGTGGCTTGTATTTTGACCGTGATACTCAATGGTTCGGCACCAACTATCGCCAGACCCTGGAACCACGCCTGTTCTATCTTTATGTACCGGAGAAGGATCAGAGCGATATTCCGGTATTCGATACCAGCGAATCGACTTTCAGCTATTCCTCGCTGTTCCGGGATAACCGCTTCACCGGCTCCGACCGTGTCGGCGACGAGAACAAACTTTCCCTGGGCGTGACCAGCCGCTGGATCCAGGAAAACGGTTTCGAGCGCCAGCGCGTCAGCGTCGGCCAGGCCTTTTACTTCAAGGACCGCGAAGTTCAACTGCCAGGCATCGACTTCAACACGCGTGAAGATGCCAAGTCAGACGTATCTCCATACGCACTGGAGTACGAATTCCGCTGGAACCGCGACTGGCGAACCACAGCTACCTACAACTGGGACCCTGACACCCACAGCCCTCGTTCGGGCAGCGCGATGTTCCACTATCAGCCTGAAGACAACCCGAACAAGGTTATCAATGCTGGCTATCGCTATCGCAACGATCAGGTCCGTTACGACGAAGCTACCGGTACATGGCAAGTGGGCGGCGGCGACTACGGTACGCCAGGTACATCTGGTTACGTGAAGGACTACTACAAGATCAAGCAACACGACTTCTCGGTCATCTGGCCAATCGTGCCGCAGTGGAACGCGATCAGTCGCTGGCAGTATGACTACAACCGCAACCGTACCCTGGAAGCCTTCGGTGGTTTCGAATACGACAACTGCTGCTGGAAACTGCGCCTGATCAACCGTTACTGGGTCGACTATGAAGAGTTCAGTCAAGCCGCCCCGGAAAACGAAAAAGGCGACCACGGCATCTTCCTCCAAATTGTTCTGAAGGGACTCGGCGGCCTGACCGGCGCCAAGGTAGAGAGCTTCCTCGACAAAGGCATCCAAGGTTATCGTGAACGTGAAGACCAAGCTTTCTGATTGTCTGCGCCCGCTGATGCTGGGCGCGCTGTTCCTGGGTACCGCGGCCAACGCCGCGGTAGAGTCCATCGATAAAGTGGTGGCCATCGTCGACAACGACGTGGTCATGCAGAGCCAGCTGGACCAGCGCGTCCATGAAGTGCAGCAAACCATCGCCAAGCGCGGCGGTGGCCAGCCGCCTCCAGGCGTGCTGGACCAGCAAGTGCTCGAACGCCTGATCGTCGAAAACCTGCAACTGCAGATCGGCGAACGTTCCGGTATCCGCATCACCGATGAAGAACTGAACCAGGCCGTCGGCACCATTGCCCAGCGCAACAACATGAGCATCGACCAATTCCGCTCCGCCCTGGCTCGCGACGGCCTCTCCTACGAGGACGCCCGCGATCAGATCCGCCGCGAAATGGTCATCAGCCGTGTGCGTCAGCGCCGTGTGGCCGAACGCATCCAGGTGTCGGAGCAGGAAGTGAAGAACTTCCTCGCTTCCGACCTGGGCAAGATGCAGCTTTCCGAAGAACTGCACTTGGCGAACATCCTGATTCCGACCCCGGAAAGCGCCAACTCCGAAGCAATCCAGAGCGCTTATCGCCAGGCAATGGATGTCTACCAGCAGCTCAAGCAAGGCGCTGATTTCGGCCAGATGGCCATTGCCAAGTCGGGCAGCGACAACGCCCTGGAAGGCGGCGACATGGGCTGGCGCAAGCCCGCTCAACTGCCGCCTCCGTTCGACCGCGAACTGAGCGCCATGGCCGTGGGCGACATCACCCAACCAGCGCGTACGCCAGGCGGCTTCATCATCCTGAAAGTTCTGGAGAAGCGCGGTGGTGGAACCCAGGTCCGTGACGAAGTGCATGTTCGCCACATCCTGATCAAGCCAAGCGAGATTCGCAGCGAAGCCGAGACCAAGCGCCTGGCTGAGAAACTCTACGACCGCATCGAAGCGGGCGAAGACTTCGCTGAACTGGCGAAGAATTTCTCGGAAGACCCGGGGTCGGCCCTCAACGGCGGCGACCTGAACTGGGTTGACCCCAACGCACTGGTTCCAGAATTCCGCCAGGTCATGGCCGACACGCCGCAAGGCCAGCTGTCCAAGCCGTTCAAGAGCCCTTATGGCTGGCACGTGCTGGAAGTCCTTGGCCGCCGCGCCACCGACAGCACCACCCAGGCTCGTGAACAGCAGGCGATGACCGTATTGCGCAACCGCAAATACGACGAAGAACTGCAAACCTGGCTGCGTCAGATTCGCGACGAAGCCTACGTTGAAATCAAACTTCCTGGTGCAGACCAGGCAGCGCAGTGAAACCCAAGCGTTTCGCGCTGACACCCGGCGAACCAGCCGGCATCGGTCCCGACCTGTGCCTGCTGCTCGCCTCGCAAGCCCAGCCACATCCCCTGATTGCCATCACCAGTCGCGACCTGCTCCTTGAGCGGGCCGCGCAGCTGGGGGTGGTCGTCGACCTGTTACCCGTGACACCGCAGGCCTGGCCGGACGTCCCGGCGCCCGCCAACAGCCTGTATGTCTGGGATACCCCCCTGGGTGCTCCAGTCGTCACCGGGCAGTTGGACAAGGCCAACGCCGCGTTCGTCCTGCAAACCCTGACCCGCGCAGGCGAAGGCTGCCTGGACGGGTCGTTCGCAGGCATGATCACCGCACCGGTGCACAAGGGTGTGATCAACGAGTCCGGGATTGCCTTTTCCGGGCACACCGAATTCCTGGCGGACCTGACCCACACCGCGCAAGTGGTGATGATGCTCGCCACCCGTGGCCTGCGAGTGGCCCTGGTGACCACTCACCTGCCCTTGCGCGACATCGCCGACGCCATCACCCCGGAACGCCTGGAACGGGTCACGCGCATCCTGCACGCCGACCTCCAGGAAAAATTCGGCATCGCCCGGCCACGCATCCTGGTCTGTGGGCTCAATCCCCATGCCGGTGAAGGCGGACACCTGGGCCGTGAAGAAATCGACATCATCGAACCTACCTTGGAGCGCTTGCGCAGCGAGGGCATGGACCTGCGTGGCCCGCTGCCTGCCGACACTCTGTTTACCCCAAAATATCTGGAGCACTGCGACGCGGTGCTGGCGATGTACCACGACCAGGGCCTGCCCGTGCTGAAGTACAAAGGCTTCGGCGCGGCAGTCAACGTGACGCTGGGCCTGCCGATCATCCGCACCTCCGTGGACCATGGCACTGCCCTGGACCTGGCCGGCAGCGGCAAGATCGATACCGGCAGCCTGCACGTCGCGCTGGAAACCGCCTACCAGATGGCCGAGACTCATTTATGACCGAGCAATACCAACACCGCGCGCGCAAGCGCTTCGGCCAGAACTTCCTGCATGACGCCGGCGTGATCGATCGCATCCTGCGCTCCATCCGGGCCAAGCCCGACGATCGCCTGCTGGAAATCGGCCCGGGCCAGGGCGCCCTGACCGAGGGCCTGCTCGACAGCGGCGCGCAACTGGACGTGGTGGAACTGGACAAGGACCTGGTCCCGATCCTCAACCAGCAATTCGCCGGCAGGAGCAATTTCAGCCTGCACCAGGGCGACGCGCTGAAGTTCGACTTCAATAGCCTGAACGCCGCGCCGAACAGCCTGCGGGTGGTGGGAAACCTGCCGTACAACATCTCCACGCCGCTGATCTTCCACCTGCTGAGCAATGCCGGCCTGATCCGCGACATGCACTTCATGCTGCAAAAAGAAGTGGTCGAGCGCCTCGCCGCTGGCCCTGGCGGTGGTGACTGGGGTCGCCTGTCGATCATGGTCCAGTACCATTGCCGAGTCGAACACCTGTTCAACGTCGGCCCAGGTGCATTCAACCCGCCGCCGAAAGTCGACTCGGCCATCGTCCGACTGGTGCCCCATGCCGTCCTGCCGCACCCGGCCAAGGATCACCGCCTGCTGGAGCGGGTGGTGCGCGAAGCGTTCAACCAGCGCCGCAAGACCTTGCGCAATACCTTGAAACTGCTGCTCAGCAGCACTGAAATCGAAGCCGCTGGCGTCGATGGCAGCCTGCGCCCCGAGCAGCTGGACCTGGCCGCGTTCGTGCGCCTGGCCGACAAACTCAGCGAACAGGTCGCCCTGCAAGTCGACGCCAACTGAACGGGTGACGATGGCTATCGGGCAGTACACCAATCTGGTCTACTACCCGATATCTGGCCTAGACTGATCTCCTGAGTCGCGCCCGCGTCCCGCTTCGCTTTTAAGGCCTTTTTGCATGTCCGATCCTCGTTACCAGGTCGACGTCAGCGTCACCACCCGTTTTCTGGCAGAACAGTCGCAACCCGAGCATGACCGCTTCGCCTTCGCCTACAGCATTACCGTGATCAACAACGGCTCCTTGCCGGCCAGGCTGCTGTCGCGGCACTGGATCATCACCGACGGCGATGGCCATGTCGAAGAAGTGCGTGGCGAAGGTGTAGTCGGCCAGCAGCCGTTGATCGACGCCGGCAAAAGCCACAGCTACAGCAGCGGCACGGTGATGACGACCAAGGTCGGCACCATGCAGGGCACCTACCAGATGCTGGCCGAGGACGGCAAACGCTTCGACGCCGTCATCAAGCCCTTTCGCCTGGCCGTGCCCGGAGCTCTTCACTAATGGCCACGTATGCGGTCGGCGACCTGCAAGGCTGCCTCGACCCGCTCAAATGCCTGCTGGAGCGCGTCGCCTTCGACCCGCAAAAAGATACGCTGTGGCTGGTGGGCGATCTGGTCAACCGTGGCCCTCAGTCCCTTGAGACGCTGCGCTTTCTCTATGGCATCCGCCAGTCGCTGGTGTGCGTGCTCGGCAACCATGACCTGCATCTGCTGGCCGCCTGGCAGAACATCGAACGCCTGAAAAAATCCGATACCCTGAACGAAATACTCGCGGCCCCCGATTGCGTTGAGCTGCTGGAGTGGTTGCGCCAGCAAAAACTCATGCACTACGACGAGGCGCGCAACCTGGCGCTGGTCCATGCCGGCATCCCGCCCCAATGGTCCCTGCGCAAGGCGCTCAAGTGCGCTGGTGAAGTCGAACACGCATTGCGCGACGACAATCTGTTCGCCCCTTACCTGGACGGCATGTACGGTAACGAGCCGGTCAAGTGGGACAACGACCTCACCGGCAGCGCCCGTCTTCGCATCATCACCAATTATTTCACGCGCATGCGCTTCTGCACCCGCGACGGCAAGCTCGACCTCAAGGGCAAGGAAGGCATCGAGACCGCACCGCCCGGCTATGCCCCCTGGTTCAAGCATAGCGAGCGCAAGACCCGTAACCTGAAGATCATTTTCGGGCACTGGGCGGCACTGGGCGGTCAATGCGACGAGCCCGGCGTCTTCGCCCTCGACACCGGCTGTGTGTGGGGCAGCGCCATGACGCTGATGAACGTCGACACGGGCGAACAACTGCATTGCGATTGCGACGAACAGGGCCACGCCAGAACCCATCACCTGACCACTGCACCATTGCCGGCCGGCACTGCCGTCTGACCGGCGTTGCGCCTCAGCGCTAAAGGAGCCCTCATGACTGAATTCAAACGCATCCCCCCGGAACAAGCCCAGGCCCTGCGCGAGCAAGGCGCGGTCGTCGTCGACGTTCGCGACCCAGCCACCTTTTCGGTTTCGCACATCAGCGGTTCCAGGCACCTGGATAACCATTCCATCGCCGACTTCATCCGGGCCGCCGACCTCGATGCACCTACCGTCGTGGTCTGCTATCACGGTAACTCCAGCCAGAGCGCAGCCGCCTATCTGGTCAGCCAGGGCTTCAGCGACGTCTACAGCCTGGACGGTGGTTTCGAGTTGTGGCGTGCGACTTATCCTTCAGAAACAGCGCAAGACAATCACGAATAATTTTTTAAGCCGTCCAAGCCCGCGTGAACCGTGGGCTTGAGCGATGGCAGACGAACGGTCTGCCATAACTAATTACGTATTCCACCTTTACCTCCGCGATTCCGAACTATCCTTAGCCTCAGGCCATCCAAAACAGGGGAGAGCCGGTACACCGGCGCGCGGGTCATCGGGAGTCAGCTTTCAAGAGCCTGCATGCTTGGAAGCATTCTGGGGGGTAAACGGCAACTGGGTTCCCAGCGGCTGTCCAGCATCGACTGATTGATCCGACACCGGCTCCACGTATCGAGCGAGGTGACGTCATGAGCATTTTTAGCCACTTCCAGCAACGTTTCGAGTCCACGCGGCAGGAGGAATACTCGCTGCAGGAATACCTCGAACTCTGCAAGCAGGACCGCAGCGCCTATGTATCGGCTGCGGAGCGTCTGTTGCTGGCAATCGGAGAACCGGAGCTGCTGGATACCTCGGCCAACTCGAGGCTTTCGCGGATTTTCTCCAACAAAGTGATTCGCCGCTATCCGGCCTTTGAGGACTTCCACGGGATGGAAGAATGCATCGACCAGATCGTGTCCTATTTCCGCCACGCCGCCCAAGGCCTGGAAGAGAAGAAGCAAATCCTCTATCTGCTCGGCCCCGTGGGTGGTGGTAAATCGTCCCTGGCCGAAAAACTCAAGCAACTGATCGAAAAAGTGCCCTTCTACGCCATCAAGGGCTCGCCGGTGTTCGAATCGCCCCTGGGGCTGTTCAACGCCACCGAGGACGGCGCGATCCTCGAGGAAGACTTCGGCATTCCACGCCGCTACCTCAGTACCATCATGTCGCCATGGGCGACCAAGCGCCTGGCCGAATTTGGCGGCGACATCAGCCAGTTCCGGGTGGTCAAGCTCTACCCGTCGATCCTCAACCAGATCGCGGTGGCCAAGACCGAGCCGGGTGACGAAAACAACCAGGATATTTCCGCCCTGGTGGGCAAAGTCGATATCCGCAAACTGGAAGAATTCCCGCAGAACGACGCCGACGCCTACAGCTATTCGGGTGCGCTGTGCCGGGCCAACCAGGGCCTGATGGAATTCGTCGAAATGTTCAAGGCGCCCATCAAGGTGCTGCACCCGCTGCTGACCGCCACCCAGGAAGGTAACTACAACAGCACCGAGGGCCTGGGGGCCATTCCGTTCACCGGCATCCTGCTGGCTCACTCCAACGAGTCGGAATGGCATACCTTTCGCAACAACAAGAATAACGAAGCCTTCATCGACCGGATCTATATCGTCAAGGTGCCGTACTGCCTGCGCGTGACCGATGAGGTGAAGATCTACGACAAGCTGCTGTTCAACAGCTCGCTGTCCAAGGCTCATTGCGCCCCCGACACCCTGAAGATGCTGGCCCAGTTCACGGTGCTGTCGCGTCTCAAGGAGCCGGAAAACTCCAACATCTATTCGAAGATGCGTGTGTACGACGGTGAAAACCTCAAGGACACCGATCCGAAGGCCAAGTCGATCCAGGAATACCGCGACAACGCGGGGGTTGATGAAGGGATGAACGGGCTGTCCACACGTTTCGCGTTCAAGATCCTGTCCAAGGTCTTCAACTTCGACCCCCACGAGATCGCGGCCAACCCGGTTCACCTGCTGTATGTGCTGGAACAGCAGATCGAGCAGGAACAATTCCAGGCCGAAACCCGCGAGCGCTACCTGCGTTTCCTCAAGGAATACCTGGCCCCGCGCTACATCGAGTTCATCGGCAAGGAAATCCAGACGGCGTACCTGGAGTCCTACAGCGAGTACGGCCAGAACATCTTCGACCGCTACGTGCTGTACGCAGACTTCTGGATCCAGGACCAGGAATACCGCGACCCGGAAACCGGCGAGATACTCAATCGCGTGGCCCTCAACGAGGAACTGGAAAAAATCGAGAAACCGGCGGGCATCAGCAATCCGAAGGACTTCCGCAACGAGATCGTCAACTTCGTACTGCGCGCCCGGGCCAACAACAACGGCAAGAACCCAACCTGGCTCAGCTATGAAAAGCTGCGGGTGGTCATCGAGAAGAAAATGTTCTCCAACACCGAAGACCTGCTGCCAGTCATCAGCTTCAACGCCAAGGCCAGCAAGGAGGACCAGCAAAAACACAACGACTTCGTCACACGCATGGTCGAACGTGGCTACACCGACAAACAGGTACGACTGCTCTCCGAGTGGTATCTGCGGGTCCGGAAATCGCAGTAAGCAGCGGCAAGCTTCTAGCTACAGCCTGCAAGGGAACGGCGTTGAGCCCATGGCTCGACGCCACGCCCCTTGCAGCTTGAGGCTTACGACTTGAAGCTCCCCCGGAGGGGCCTATGAGCTATGTGATCGACCGACGCCTTAATGGCAAGAACAAGAGCACGGTGAACCGCCAGCGGTTTCTGCGGCGTTACCGTGACCACATCAAGAAGGCCGTCGAAGAGGCGGTCAGCCGGCGTTCCATTACCGACATGGAACACGGCGAACAGATCAGCATCCCCGGCCGCGACATCGACGAGCCGGTGCTCCACCATGGTCGCGGCGGCAAACAGACCGTCGTGCACCCTGGCAACAAGGAGTTCACCAGTGGCGAGCACATCCCCCGTCCCCAGGGCGGAGGCGCCGGCAAGGGCCCCGGCAAGGCCGGCAACTCCGGCGAAGGCATGGATGAGTTCGTGTTCCAGATCACCCAGGAGGAATTCCTGGAGTTCATGTTCGAGGACCTGGAGCTGCCGAACCTGGTCAAGCGCAACCTGACCGGTACCGACACCTTCAAGACCGTGCGTGCTGGTATCAGCAATGAAGGCAATCCGTCACGCATCAACATCATCCGCACCCTTCGTTCAGCCCACGCCCGGCGCATCGCGTTGTCGGGCAGCAGCCGGGCAAAACTGCGCGAGGTCAAGGAAGAACTGGCCCGCCTGAAACGCGAAGAACCCGACAATTTCGGCGATATTCAGGACCTTGAAGCAGAAATCGAGAAACTCAGCGCCCGCATCCACCGCGTACCGTTCCTCGACACGTTCGACCTCAAGTACAACCTGCTGGTGAAACAGCCAAACCCCAGCTCCAAGGCGGTGATGTTCTGCCTGATGGACGTGTCCGGCTCCATGACCCAGGCCACCAAGGACATCGCCAAGCGCTTCTTCATCCTGTTGTACCTGTTCCTGAAACGGAACTACGACAAGATCGATGTCGTGTTCATCCGCCACCACACCAGCGCCAGGGAAGTGGACGAAGAGGAATTCTTCTATTCCAGGGAGACAGGCGGCACCATTGTCTCCAGCGCCCTGAAGCTGATGCAAGAGATCATGGCCGAACGCTACCCAGCCAACGAATGGAACATCTATGCGGCCCAGGCGTCGGACGGCGACAACTGGAACGACGATTCACCGATCTGCCGCGACATCCTGATCAACCAGATCATGCCGTTCGTCCAGTACTACACTTATGTGGAGATTACTCCACGCGAACACCAGGCCTTGTGGTACGAATACGAACGAATTGCCGAAGCTTTTTCCGACACATTTGCCCAACAGCAACTGGTCTCGGCCGGGGATATCTACCCGGTCTTCCGTGAACTCTTCCAGCGCAGGTTAGTGACATGACCGCCAAAAAAGAGCAGAAGCGCCAGCCCATTTCCACCGGCTCCGAATGGACGTTCGAGCTGATCAAGGCCTACGACCGCGAAATCAGCCGTATCGCGGACCGTTATGCCCTCGACACCTACCCGAACCAGATTGAGGTGATCACCGCCGAGCAGATGATGGACGCCTACGCATCAGTCGGCATGCCGCTGGGCTATCACCACTGGTCCTACGGCAAGCACTTCCTCAGTACCGAAAAATCCTACAGCCGCGGCCAGATGGGACTGGCCTATGAGATCGTCATCAACTCCGACCCCTGCATCGCCTACCTGATGGAAGAAAACACCATCTGCATGCAGGCCCTGGTGGTGGCGCACGCCTGCTATGGGCACAACAGTTTCTTCAAGGGTAACTACCTGTTCCGCACCTGGACCGACGCCAGCTCGATCATCGATTACCTGGTGTTCGCCAAGCAGTACATCATGCAATGCGAGGAACGCCACGGCATCGACGCGGTGGAGGACCTGCTGGACTCCTGCCACGCCCTGATGAACTACGGCGTGGACCGCTACAAGCGGCCTTATCCGATTTCCGCCGAAGAGGAACGCCGGCGCCAGAAGGATCGCGAAGAGCACCTGCAAAAACAGATCAACGATCTGTGGCGCACCATTCCCAAGGGTGCAGACAAGTACAACGAAAAAGACAATGCCCGTTTCCCTGCCGAGCCCCAGGAGAACATTCTCTATTTCATTGAAAAACATGCGCCGTTGCTGGAGCCGTGGCAGCGGGAAATCGTGCGCATCGTGCGCAAGATCGCCCAGTATTTCTATCCACAGCGCCAAACCCAAGTGATGAACGAAGGCTGGGCCACGTTCTGGCACTACACGCTGATGAACGACCTGTACGACGAAGGCCTGGTCACCGACGGCTTCATGATGGAGTTCCTGACGTCCCACACCAGCGTGGTATTCCAACCTGGCTTCGACAGCCCGTACTACAGCGGTATCAACCCTTACGCACTGGGTTTCGCCATGTACCGCGACATCCGGCGCATGTGCGAAAACCCTACCGAGGAAGATCGTCACTGGTTCCCGGAAATCGCCGGTTCGGACTGGTTGTCCGCCATTAAATTCGCCATGAGCAGCTTCAAGGACGAAAGCTTCATCCTGCAGTACCTTTCGCCCAAGGTGATCCGCGATCTGAAACTGTTCAGCATCCTCGATGACGATCAGAAAGATGACCTGCTGGTACCTGCCATTCACGACGAGGGCGGCTACCGCATCATTCGCGAAACCCTCGCGGCGCAGTACAACCTGGGCAATCGCGAGCCCAATGTGCAGATCTACAGCATTGACCGCCGCGGGGATCGTTCGCTGACGCTGCGGCACCAGGCGCACAACCGCAAACCACTGGGCGATTCCACCGACGAAGTGCTCAAGCACCTGCATCGCCTCTGGGGTTTCGACATCCACCTGGAAACCCTGCAAGGCGACCAAGTGATGAAAACCCATCACGTGCCCCCCAGAAGCGAACAAGCCGAAGGCGACTATGGCCGCCTGGACCTGGCCGTCATTCATCTTTGATCCCGTTTTCGCCTCCGGACGTCTGACGCAAAGGTTATCCTGTCGGACCAACGGAGGTTTTTTATGCAGATCTATAAAGTTGGCGGCGCCGTTCGCGATCGCCTGCTGGGCATTCCCGTCACCGACGTCGATCGGGTCGTGGTGGGGGCCACCACCGAGGAAATGCTCGCCAAGGGTTTTCGCCCCGTGGGGGCCGATTTTCCGGTATTCCTCGAGCCGAAGACTGGCGAGGAATACGCCCTCGCCCGCACAGAGCGCAAAAGTGGTCGCGGCTATGGCGGCTTCGTGTTCCATGCCAGCCCTGAAGTGACCTTGGAGGAGGACCTGGTTCGCCGGGACTTGACCATCAACGCCATGGCAGAAGACGACCATGGCAACCTGACCGATCCGTATCACGGCCAGCGCGATCTGGAAGCCCGGATACTGCGTCACGTTTCCCCCGCTTTCGCCGAAGATCCACTCCGAGTCCTGCGGGTTGCCCGCTTCGCCGCGCGTTATGCTCCGCTGGGTTTCAAGGTGGCAGACGAAACCCTTGAACTGATGCGCCAACTCAGCGATTCCGGCGAGCTGGAAGCACTGACGGCCGAGCGCAGCTGGAAAGAAATTTCCCGTGCTCTCATGGAAAAACAGCCACAGGTATTTATCCAGGTCTTGCGCGACTGCACGGCCCTCAAGGTCCTGATGCCTGAGGTCGATGCGCTGTTTGGCGTACCCCAGCCTGAAGCCCATCACCCGGAAATCGACACCGGCGTCCATACCCTGAGCGTGCTGGAACAAGCCGCCCTGCATCGACAGCCGCTGACGGTCCGCTGGGCCTGCCTGCTCCATGACCTGGGCAAAGGCCTGACGCCCCAACACGAATGGCCGCGACACATCGCCCATGAGCACACGGGGTTGAAGCTGATCAAAGCGATCAACGAGCGCTTCAAGGCGCCCCGCGACTGTCAGGAGCTGGCGTTGTTGGTCGGCCAATACCACACCCATGGCCATCGCGCGCTTGAACTGAAGGCGTCTACTTTGCTTGAGCTGCTGCAGAGTTTCGATGTGTACCGTCGACCTCAGCGCTTCGAGGAGTTCATCGCAGCCTGTGAGATGGATGCGCGAGGGCGCAAAGGGCTTGAAGAACGGAGTTATCCACAGGCTGATTATCTGCGAGGCGCAGCGGCAGCGGCCCGCGCGGTGGCGGTGCAGCCTTTGCTGGAGAAGGGTTTCAAGGGGCCGGAGCTGGGAGAGGCGATCAAGCGTGAGCGTCTCAGGGTGTTGAAGGCCTACAAGGAAGCGGCGAGCTGACGGGCGTTCGTGTCAGTTTGCATTTTTGCTGGATGTTCCGCCGTCATCGCGAGCAAGCTCGCACAGTGGATTTCGGTTGAACACAAGCTATGTGCACGCTGAAATCCTAATGTGGGAGCGAGCCTGCTCGCGATGGCGGCAGGCGCCTCAACGCAGGTTCGATGGCGTAAGCTGCTGGCCCCGCCATTCAAAAGCCACCGGCGCCAGCACCTGGTCGATCTGCGCTTCTTCCCACAACGTGGCAAAGCTTTTGCCCACACCCGGATGAATTCGATCCGGCGCGATCAACGACAAAGGCCACAGGACGAAGGCGTTCTTGAGGATTTCCGCGCGCGGCAGGATCAACCCATCGAAGTTGCCGACCTGTTCGCCATACAACAACACGTCGATATCCAGCGGCAGCCCCTTGCGGTCCGGCGCATAGCGACCGTTGTCCGCCTCAATGAACTTGAGGCGACGATCCAGTTCCATCAGCGGCAGATCCGTGAAGGCCGAGACGACAAAATTGAAGAATGGCCCGCTCTTGATACCCACCGGCTGGCTCTCGAACACCGCCGAACAGCGCATGTCCACCAGGAAACCGGCCAAGGCCTCCAGACCGGCGCACAGATGGGTTTCGCGCTCGATATTGCTGCCGAGCCCGAGAAAAACCTGAGTCAGCGACATCCGCGCTCGATCTCCACACCCACGCCGCTGGCCGCCGGTACAGCGCCAGGCTTGGTCACTTTCAGACGCAGCCAGGTGATCTTGAACTCATCCATGAGCGCCTGGGCCAGCCGCTCGGCAAAGGTCTCGACCAATTGGAACTGCGCCTGCTCGGCAAACGCCTGGATGCGTGACGACACGCTGGCATAGTCGAGCGCCAGGGTCAGGTCGTCGCCTGCGGCGGCCGGGCGGTTGTCCCAGGCAAAGCTCAGGTCAAGCCGCAGGCACTGTCGGATGCCTCGCTCCCAGTCGTAGGCACCGATTACCGTGTCGACTTCCAGGCCTTCGATAAACACTCTGTCCAAGCACTCTTCTCCGCAGCACGACAAGGGCGCAATGCGCCGTTAGAATCAGGGCGTCCTCGCCCGGAATAGTTAGCATGTTTTGGTTACTGGCGATTCTCGCCTACCTGCTCGGCTCGCTGTCCTTCGCCATTTTGCTCAGCCGCCTGACCGGTCACCCGGATCCGCGAATGAGTGGCTCGGGCAATGCCGGCGCCACCAACATGCTGCGCCTGGCCGGACGCAAACTCGCCATCCTGACCCTGCTGGGCGACCTCTGCAAAGGCCTTGTCCCGGTATTGATCGCCAGCCTTGCAGGGCTCTCGTTGCAGCAACAGGCCTGGATCGGCGTCTGCGCCGTTATCGGCCATCTATTCCCGCTGTACTTTCGCTTTCGTGGCGGCAAGGGTGTCGCCACCGCCGCCGGCATGCTGCTGGGCCTGTACCCGCCCGCCGCCCTGCTGGCTGTCTGTGCCTGGCTGCTGACGTTCTACCTGACCCGCACCAGCTCCCTGGCCGCGCTGATCGCCACACCGCTGACCCTGCCGTTGCTGGCCTGGCAGGAACCGGCGGCCTTGCTGCCAATGACCGCACTGGTTGCACTGATCGTCTGGCGTCACCGGGGCAATCTACGCGACCTGTTCGCCGGGCGCGAACGGCATTTTTAAATGACGCTTCACAGCGGCGCCAACTGCTCCATCGGCCAGCGCGCCTGCACGCTGATCGCCAGGCTTTCGTGCTGGCCGGCCTGCAAACGCTGGCAGCCGGCAAAGGCAATCATCGCGCCGTTATCTGTGCAGAACTCCGGCCGGGCGTAGTAAACGTCGCCCTTCATGTCGCCGAGCATTTTCTCCAGCGATGTCCGCAAGGCCTTGTTCGCACTCACACCGCCAGCGATCACCAGGCGCTTGAGCCCGGCCTGCTTGAGGGCACGCTTGCACTTGATGGTCAAAGTCTCCACCACGGCCTGCTGGAACGCCAGCGAGATGTCGCAACGGGCTTGTTCACTGTCGTCCCCGGCGCTGACACACTGCTGCCAGGTGTTCAGGGCAAAGGTCTTCAGCCCGCTGAAACTGAAATCCAGGCCGGGACGGTCACACATCGGCCGCGGGAACACGAAACGCCCACCGACCCCTTGCGTCGCAAGCCGGGAGATTTCCGGCCCACCGGGATAATTGAGGCCCATCATTTTTGCAGTTTTGTCGAACGCTTCGCCGGCAGCATCGTCGAGGGTTTCGCCGAGCAGCTCGTATTGGCCGATCCCATCGACCCGAATGAGCTGCGTATGGCCGCCCGAGACCAACAAAGCGACGAACGGAAATTGCGGCGGTTGCGACTCCAGCATCGGCGCCAGCAGGTGGCCTTCCATGTGATGCACGCCCAGGGCCGGAATCCCCCAGGCAAAGGCCAGCGCCTGGGCACAGGAAGCGCCCACCAGCAACGCGCCCACCAGGCCCGGGCCGGCGGTGTAGGCGATGCCGTCGATCTCGGTCGGCACGCAGCCAGCCTCGGCCAGGACCTGGCGAATCAAGGGCAGCATGCGCTTGACGTGATCGCGGGAGGCAAGCTCGGGCACCACCCCGCCATAGGCGCGGTGCAGGTCGATCTGGCTGAACAGCGCATCGGCCAGCAGGCCGCGTTCACTGTCGTAAAGTGCGACACCGGTTTCGTCGCAGGAGGTTTCTAATCCCAGTACTAGCATGGGTTTGCGCCTTGTAGAGGCTGAATTCGAAGGCGCGCATAATAGTCGCCGCGTTGTGCCCCGACCAGCGGTTTTCGATCAGAGGCTTTGCATTCCGAGCGTTGAGGGGTTAACATCCGCAACCCTTAAAAACCGACGTCTTCAAGTGCTCTTTTGCCGCGAGGATGTTGACCCCGGTAATGAATGAAGGTAGCTCTGGATGCCAGCCGTCAAAGTAAAAGAGAACGAACCCTTCGACGTAGCTCTGCGTCGTTTCAAGCGCTCCTGCGAAAAAGCCGGTGTTCTGGCTGAAGTTCGTAGCCGCGAATTCTACGAGAAGCCGACTTCTGAGCGTAAGCGCAAGGCAGCAGCCGCTGTTAAGCGTCACGCCAAGAAAGTTCAGCGCGAACAGCGCCGCGCCGTACGTCTGTACTAATACACAGACGTCCGTAGCAAGCTTCTGCCAAGCCCGGCCCTCAAGCCGGGCTTATGGCATTTGCGGAATAACGCTTGATGCTTCACTGTCAAAGCCGCAGACGCGACCAAGACAACCTGCTTCACCGCGTCAGACCTGGCTCTTTTGCCAGCGGTGCACGTCTTTCCTGACGAGCCTTCCAAGGCTACCGACGAGCACACCCTGATTCCTCTAACGACGATCAGCCCAAGGCACCTGCCTGCGTGTCCGCTTCATGAGCTATCCGAGGCCTGAACGGCCGTTACCGGACTCAGCGCAACACATTCAAACAGTCGAATACTGATAGTTATTAACGTCAGTGGATTATCGGCAGATACACTTCCCGACAGCGATGATGCAGACGACCCGGTCGAGCCACCGATTTAGCGTGCCTCAAACCCAGACCCGGTTACGCCTGCCGATTTCGGGTCCATATTTCGCGCAGTGATGATGAGAACGCCATGGCCGGGCTGATTCCCCAGAGCTTTATTGACGACCTCCTGAACCGCACCGACATCGTCGACGTGGTCAGCTCTCGCCTGCAAATGAAGAAAGCGGGCAAGAACTACACGGCCTGCTGCCCGTTCCATAAAGAGAAAACGCCTTCTTTCAGCGTCAGCCCCGACAAGCAGTTCTACTATTGCTTCGGCTGCGGCGCTGGCGGCAACGCCCTCGGCTTCATCATGGACCACGACAACCTGGACTTTCCCCAGGCCGTCGAAGAACTGGCCAAAGCCGCCGGCATGGAAATACCCCGCGAGGAAAGCGGTCGACCGCACAAACCACGCCAACCGACCGACTCTCCACTTTACCCACTGCTGACGGCGGCGGCGGATTTTTATCGCCAGGCCCTCAAAAGCCATCCGGCACGCAAGGCCGCGGTGGATTATCTCAAGGGCCGCGGCCTGACCGGCGAAATCGCCCGGGACTTCGGCCTCGGCTTCGCCCCGCCCGGCTGGGACAACCTGTACAAGCACCTAAGCAGCGATACGCTGCAACAGCGCGCCATGATCGACGCTGGCCTGCTGATTGAAAATGCCGAAACCGGCAAGCGCTACGACCGCTTCCGCGACCGGGTCATGTTTCCGATCCGCGACACACGCGGGCGGATCATCGCCTTTGGTGGCCGGGTGCTGGGCGACGACAAGCCGAAATACCTGAACTCCCCGGAAACCCCGGTGTTCCATAAGGGCCAGGAACTCTACGGCCTGTACGAAGCACGCAAGAACAACCGCAACCTCGACGAAATCATCGTCGTCGAAGGCTACATGGACGTGATTGCCCTGGCCCAGCAAGGCCTGCGCAATGCCGTCGCGACCCTGGGCACGGCCACCAGCGAAGAGCACATGAAGCGCCTGTTTCGCGTGGTGCCCAACGTGCTGTTCTGCTTCGACGGCGACCAGGCCGGCCGTAACGCCGCCTGGCGCGCACTGGAGGCCACCTTGCCGTGCCTGCAGGACGGACGCCGGGCGCGTTTTCTGTTCCTGCCCGAGGGCGAGGACCCGGACACCCTGGTGCGCTCCGAAGGTACCGACGCATTCCGTGCGCGGATCAACCAGCACGCACAACCGTTGGCCGATTATTTTTTCCAGCAGTTGACCGAAGAAGCCGACCCACGCTCCCTCGAAGGCAAGGCCCACATGGCCACCCTCGCGGCACCGCTGATCGACAAGGTGCCCGGCGCCAACCTGCGCACACTCATGCGCCAGCGCCTGACCGAGATCACCGGCCTGAACAGCGAAGCGGTCAATCAACTGGTGCACAGCGCCCCCCAGGAGGCGCCACCCGCTTATGACCCGGGCATCGATTACGACGCGATGCCGGATTTCGCCGACTATCATCAACCCCAGCAGGATTACGCCCCCCAGCAGGAATGGACACCGAAAAAACCCGGCAGTGGCGGCAAGAAATGGGACAAGAAACCCTGGGACAAGAACGGCAAGCGCGGCGATCGCGACCAACCACGTGCCCCGCGCGTGCCGGCCGCCGTCGAACCACCAACACTGGCCGCCTTGCGCACCTTGCTGCATCACCCGCAACTGGCGGAAAAAGTAGAGGACGCCGGGCACTTCGCCGCCGAGGATCACAGCAATACGCAATTGCTGGTTGCACTCCTTGAAGCCGTGCAGAAGAACCCCAAGTTAAACTCTTTCCAGTTGATCGCACGGTGGCACGGGACCGAGCAGGGGCGCCTCTTGAAGGCCCTGGCCGAGAAGGAATGGCTGATTGAAGGAGACAACCTTGAACAACAGTTTTTCGACACCATTACTAGCTTGTCCGCCCGCCAACGCGAGCGAAACCTGGAACAACTTCTGCGAAAAGCTCGCCAGAGCGAGTTGACCAGCGAAGAGAAAAACCAATTGCGCGACTTACTCAGCCGCAATGTTTGCGCATCAAACCCGACCTCAACTGGCGCGTGAGGTCACAGCTCAGGTATAATCCTCGGCTTGTTTTTTGCCCGCCAAGACCTTCAGTGGATAGGGTGTTATGTCCGGAAAAGCGCAACAGCAGTCTCGTATCAAAGAGTTGATCCTATTGGGTCGTGAGCAGGGCTACCTGACTTACGCGGAGGTCAACGACCACCTGCCGGAGGATATTTCAGATCCGGAACAGGTGGAAGACATCATCCGCATGATCAACGACATGGGGATCAACGTATTCGAGGTTGCTCCAGATAAGGATGCCCTTATGCTGGCCGACGCCGATACCGACGAGGCGGCCGCTGAAGAAGCGGCCGCAGCGTTGGCAGCGGTCGAGACCGACATTGGTCGCACCACCGACCCCGTGCGCATGTACATGCGTGAAATGGGTACGGTAGAGCTCCTCACGCGTGAAGGCGAAATCGAAATCGCCAAGCGTATTGAAGAAGGCATCCGTGAAGTGATGGGCGCAATCGCGCACTTCCCTGGCACGGTTGACCATATTCTCTCCGAGTACACCCGCGTCACCACCGAAGGTGGGCGCCTGTCCGACGTCTTGAGCGGCTATATCGATCCGGACGACGGCATCGCGCCGCCTGCCGCCGAAGTGCCGCCGCCGATCGACGCGAAAGCCGTCAAGGCCGACGACGACACCGATGACGACGACGCCGAAGCGAGCGACGACGAGGAAGAAGCCGAAAGCGGTCCGGATCCGGTCATCGCAGCACAGCGTTTCGGCGCTGTGGCTGACCAGATGGAAATCACCCGCAAGGCGCTGAAAAAGCACGGCCGCAACAACAAGCAGGCGATTGCCGAGCTGTTGGCACTGGCCGAGCTGTTCATGCCGATCAAGCTGGTACCGAAGCAATTCGAAGGCCTGGTCGAGCGTGTTCGCAGTGCCCTGGATCGCTTGCGCCAGCAAGAGCGCGCGATCATGCAGCTTTGCGTGCGTGATGCCCGCATGCCGCGTGCCGATTTCCTGCGCCAGTTCCCTGGCCACGAAGTTGACGAAAGCTGGACCGATGCACTGGCCAAGGGCAAGAGCAAATACGCTGAAGCCATTGGTCGCCTGCAACCGGACATCATTCGTTGCCAGCAGAAGCTGACCGCGCTGGAAACCGAAACCGGTTTGACGATCGCCGAAATCAAGGACATCAACCGTCGCATGTCGATCGGCGAGGCCAAGGCCCGCCGCGCGAAGAAAGAGATGGTCGAAGCGAACTTGCGTCTGGTGATCTCCATCGCCAAGAAGTACACCAACCGCGGCCTGCAATTCCTCGACCTGATCCAGGAAGGCAACATCGGCCTGATGAAGGCGGTGGACAAGTTCGAATACCGTCGCGGCTACAAGTTCTCGACTTATGCCACCTGGTGGATCCGTCAGGCGATCACTCGCTCGATCGCCGACCAGGCCCGCACCATCCGTATCCCGGTGCACATGATCGAGACGATCAACAAGCTCAACCGTATTTCCCGGCAGATGCTGCAGGAAATGGGTCGCGAACCGACGCCGGAAGAGCTGGGCGAACGCATGGAAATGCCTGAGGACAAGATCCGCAAGGTATTGAAGATCGCCAAAGAGCCGATCTCCATGGAAACCCCGATCGGTGATGACGAAGACTCCCATCTGGGTGACTTCATCGAAGACTCCACCATGCAGTCTCCGATTGATGTCGCCACTGTCGAGAGTCTCAAGGAAGCGACTCGCGAAGTACTCTCCGGCCTCACTGCCCGTGAAGCCAAGGTACTGCGCATGCGCTTCGGCATCGACATGAATACCGACCACACCCTTGAGGAAGTCGGTAAGCAGTTCGATGTGACCCGTGAGCGGATTCGTCAGATCGAAGCCAAGGCATTGCGCAAACTGCGCCACCCGACGCGAAGCGAGCATCTACGCTCCTTCCTCGACGAGTGACCCTTCAAAACCCCCGGCCCTGCCGGGGGTTTTGTTATGCACAGATAAAATCCCCCTCGTTACACTCCACCACCCTGTTGCCCGTCTACACTCGAATCATCCTCCCCAAGCCATGACGAGACAGTGATGCCCAGACTGACGGCCGCGCTTTTGCTGTCATTGATGACCTGGACCGCAACAGCTGGCGTGTTGACGCTCACCGACGAGGAGCTCCGCTGGCTCAAGAACCACCCCGACCTGCGCCTGGGTGTCGATGCCTCATGGCCGCCGTTTGAGTTTCGCGATGACCAGGGCCGCTATCAGGGCCTGGCCGCCGACTACGTCGACGTCATTCGTGAACGGCTGGCCATCAAGCTCACCCCCATCGAGCCGGTCAGTTGGACCGCCGTGCTCGAGCAGGTCGCACAGGGCAAAATCGACCTTTTGCCGGGCATCATGTCCACACCGGAGCGTCAGAATTACCTGGCGTTTACCCGGCCTTACCTGGATTTCCCCATTGTCATCCTGGCCCATCGCGGTGGCGCCCAGCCGCACAACCTCAAGGAACTGTACGGGCTGAAAATCGCCGTGGTGGAGAACTATGCCCCCCATGAATTGCTGCGCAACCACCATCCCGACCTGAACCTCGTGGCGCTGCCCAACGTCAGTTCAGCCCTGCAAGCACTGGCAACCGATGAAGTGGACGCGGTGGTGGGCGATCTGGCTTCCAGCGTCTGGAGCCTGCGCCAACTCAAGCTCGAAGGCCTTTATGTCAGCGGGGAAACGCCTTATCGCTATCAGTTGGCAATGGCCGTCCCTCGAGACAACAAGATATTGGTGGGCATCCTGGACAAAGTCCTGGCAGACATGAGCCCGGCCGAGGTCGCCGAGATCCAGCAGAAGTGGGTCGGCAATGTGCACGACTATCGCCAGCTCTGGTCAGACTTACTGTTTTACGGCCTGCCTGCGCTGCTGCTGATGGTCGGCATACTGGCGGTGGTGATTCGTATCAACCGCCGACTCAGCTCGGAAATCTCCCGACGGGTCGAGCTTGAGCAGGAGCTGCGCAGCAGCGAATACCATTACCGTGGGCTAGTGGAGAGCCTGTCGGCCATTGCCTGGGAGGCAAGGGTCAGCGATTTCACCTACAGCTACGTGTCGCCCCACGCCGAAGACCTGTTGGGCTATCCCCTCTCCCATTGGCTGGTCCCAGGTTTCTGGCGCAACATCATTCATCCGGCCGACCTGATCCGAGCCCAGACCTACTGCGATCATGAAGTGCTGGCAGGTCGCGACTACTGCGTCGATTATCGCGTGATCACCGCCGATGGCCGCTGCCTGTGGGTGCGCGATATTGTCAGCCTGATCGAGCACGGGCACGAACCAGTGATGCGCGGGCTGATGATCGATATCAGTGAAGCCAAGCGCACCGAGGAAGCGCTGCGCCTTTCGGAGCAGAAATTTGCCTCGGTATTCCGCCAGTGCCCGGACATCCTGGTGATTGCACGGTTATTGGACGGTTGCCTGCTGGAAGTTAACAAGGCCTTCGAAGAACAGATCGGTTTGAGTGCCGCCGAGGTGGTGGGACACAGCGCAACCGAACTGGATATCTGGGGCATCCAGGGCGTGGGGCCGGGCCTGTTGCAGCGCTTGCAGGCCGGCAGCATTCGCAACCTGGAAATGCCCTTCCGCCGTAGCAATGGCCAGGTGTTCACCGGGCTGATCTCCGCCGAGCCCTTCGACCTCGACACGACGCCAGCCCTGGTCGTGGTGGTACGGGACATCAGTCAACTCAAGGAAACCCAGCAGCAATTGCAGACATCCGAAGAGAAGTTTGCCAAGGCGTTCCACGCCTCGCCCGATGGCCTGCTGCTGTCCCGGCAAAGCGACGGCCTGCTGATCGAAGTCAACGAAGGCTTCAGCCGCATTACCGGCTTCAACAGCGCCCTGTCGGTGGACCGCTCCACCTTGGACCTGGGCATCTGGGTCAACCTCAACGAGCGAAAGCAGATGCTCGACCTGCTGAAGCGGGACGGCTTCGTCAGGGATTTCAGCTGCCATATCCGTCGCAACGACGGGCAGATCCGGCTGTGCGAAGTCTCCAGCCGCCCGCTGCCCATCGGCAACGAAGACTGCATGCTGACCATCGCCCGGGACATCACCGAACGCCACCTCATGCAGGAGAAACTGCAACAGGCCGCCACCGTGTTCGAAAGCACTGCCGAAGGCGTGCTGATCACCGATACGCAACAGCACATCAGCGCAGTGAACCGAGCCTTCACCGAAATCACCGGCTACAGCGAAACCGAAGCCTTGGGCCATACACCTCGGTTGTTGGCTTCAGGCCTGCATGACAGCGCGTTTTACGCCGCGATGTGGCACCAGTTGACGGCGGAGGGCCACTGGCAGGGAGAGATCTCCAATCGGCGCAAGAACGGCGAGCTCTACCCTAGCTGGCTGACCATCAGCGCGGTGCGCAATCGGGATCGACAGATCACCCATTTCGTCGCGGTCTTCGCCGATATCTCCAGCCTCAAACACGCCCAGGCCCGCCTCGATTACCAGGCCCACCACGACCCGCTGACGGGCCTGCCGAATCGCACACTGTTCGAAAGCCGCTTGCTGGCAGCTCTCAATGGCCAGCAGGAAAACGGTGGCCAGGGTGCCGTGCTGTTCCTGGACCTGGACCGCTTCAAGCACATCAATGACAGCCTCGGGCACCCGGTCGGCGACCTGTTGCTCAAGGGCATTGCCGTACGCTTGCGCGAACAGTTACGCGACATCGACACCGTGGCGCGCCTGGGCGGCGACGAGTTCATTATCCTGCTGCCGGGCCTGCAACAGCCCAGCGATGCCGAGCACATCGCCCAGAAACTGCTGAACTGCTTTGCCGCGCCATTCCAGGCCGGCGAGCACGAGTTCTTCATCAGCGCCAGCATCGGTACCAGCCTCTACCCACAGGATGGCTGCGACGTCGCCACGCTGGTCAAGAACGCTGACGCGGCGATGTACCGCTCCAAGGCCAAGGGCCGCAACCGGGTGGAGAAATACACCTGTGACCTCACCGCCCAGGCCAGCGAGCGCGTGGCCTTGGAACACGAGCTGCGACGAGCGATCGAGCGCAACGAACTGTCACTGTCCTTCCAACCGAAAATCAGCCTCGCCGACAACCGCCTGGTGGGCGCCGAGGCGCTGATTCGCTGGTATCACCCGACATTTGGCGACGTCCCGCCCGAACACTTCATCCCGTTGGCGGAAGAAAACGGCATGATCCTGCAAATAGGCGACTGGGTACTGGAACGCGCCTGCCGGCAACTGTGCGAATGGAACAGCACCTATGAAAGCCTCGGCCCCCTCTCGGTCAACCTGGCCGGCGCCCAACTGCGCCAACCCAACCTGCTGGGGCGTATCGAGCAACTGCTGCGCGAACACCAGCTCCAGCCCGACTTATTGCAACTGGAAATTACCGAAAATTTCATCATGAGCCAGGCCGAAGAGGCCCTGACGGTGCTGCACCAGTTGAAAAACCTCGGCGTGCAACTGGCCATCGACGACTTCGGCACGGGCTATTCCTCCCTGAGTTACCTCAAGCGCCTGCCGCTGGATATCCTCAAGATCGACCAATCCTTCGTCCGCGGCCTGCCCGACGACCCCCACGACGCGGCCATCGTGAGGGCAATCATCGCGCTGGGCCGCAGCATGCAATTCACCATCATCGCCGAGGGCGTCGAAACCCTGGCCCAGCAGCAATTCCTGACCGAAGAAGGTTGCGAACAGATCCAGGGCTACATCGTCAGCCTGCCCCTGGGCGCCGACGAATTTGCCGCAACGTTTCTTCGTGTGACCGTATCGGATTTTTCGGATAGCACAGCCGAGAAACCGTCGCTATAATCCGCGGCCTACTGAGGGCCTATAGCTCAGTTGGTTAGAGCAGAGGACTCATAATCCTTTGGTCCACGGTTCGAGTCCGTGTGGGCCCACCATACAAAAAGCCGCGCATTGCGCGGCTTTCGTGTTTCTGGATGGACCACCACAGATACAGTCGCTTAGACCTATCGACGCTGGTCATCAAGGTCTGAGGAACTGCACATGCCCTACATCATGCAAACTGTCGTCCTTCTGGTGCTGGGTGCGATCCTCGTTCAGTTTCTGAAACCATACTCGCTGCGCAAGTGGCTGGGTTTGGCGCTGCTGGCAACGGGCTTGGTCAGCATCTTCAAGGTTGGTGAGCAGCAGGTGCTGGGCTTTGACCTGGAGCTGCTAGCACTGCTGGCCGTGCCGCTGGGCGTGGTGCTTTTCCTGACGCGGCGGCGGTTCACGGAGGGGGACTGAAGCCCTGGCACGATTTCTCGGTGCCGTCTCTGACCCAAAATCATACGGGACAACAGTCGATCAACAGCGCATTGATCGATGATCTTAGCGTTGGACCTTGCCGGCGAGTTGGGGGTTACTTCGAACATACTGGTAATGCCTAACGTAGGTTCACCTACGAACGCTTTCTCTAGGCATATCAGCTCGCCCAGCAACTCATAACCCTTTGGTCCACGGTTCAAGTTCGTGTGGGCCCACCAAATTGAAAGCCGCGCATTGCGCGGCTTTTGAGTTTTCAGAAAGTGATTGCGCCCTATCCGAAGGTTTTCATAAACGGCTCAGCACATTGCCTGATTGCCGCAACCACATCCGGTGCCCGCTCACACAGCTCAGTTGAGCGAGCCAGGACTTGTTCCAATGCTTGCAACTGCAAGCGGATTATTTCTTCTGGCTGGACAACATCACATACCAGCGCGAAATCCAGTAGGCCCTGCCGTGAGGCGAATAACGTTTTGTTCCCGACAAGATCAAGTGCCAATACGTCCTTCGGTATGTAAGCCGTGGTGTTGACAATATCGTAGGCAGGTGCCAGCCGGGCGTCGCGCTGGGTAGGGTCGGAATACAGCAGCCCGAAGTTCTTCAGATGGGCGTCGCCATTACCCACTATGCAGCTCAGGGACACAATGGCAAATAACTGGGCCAGCGAGCACTGTACCTGCTCGGGTGGGCAGAATAGACGAATAGCCTTGGCGATGGCCGAATAGCTTTTACTGTACTTTTGCTCCGCCGCCAGTCCCATTAATGCAGCCATATCCTCGAAACCGATAGGATTGAGCTCCTCGTCTCGGTCGAAACGACGCATCACGAATAACTTGGTATTGTCGGAGAGGTGGAACTCCGGCACTACAATCCCAGCTTCCTTGGCTACAGACATGCAGAGGAACTCGTTGATTGCCAGCCCCGGAAATTCGTCCCGACCGCTCTTGATAATCAGGTCGGAGGTCTTCGAAGTAAACCGTTGCGGCGTAAGGTCTTGACGCTCGGGCACCAATACCTTGGGCTGCACGCCAGATATCCCGGCGCGCAGGATATAGCGATCCACCAAGTCAGCAAAAATATCCTGCGCGCCATCCCAGGCCAGAATTTCTTCCAGCCTTTCTCCGGGGAATTGTTGTCGCAGTAGAAGCGCATCGACCTCCGGTGAGCTCACCGCTACCCGCCCGATAGGCGAACTGCTGCCAGACAGTGCAAGCAGCAGCATGGGATCGATGTTCGCCACTTTGGCCAGGCGGTTGCGTAGCTGCTCCAAGACGTAACCTTCCGGCAAATTCATCTGGAAGATCGGATGCAGTTCTCGATGACGATATTCATCCAGGCGCACAGGCATCAATAAACTGATCGCAGCCTGCGCATTAGCCTCTTCGTGATAACGAAACAGGTAGTCTCCACCACTGCCCAGAATCATTCTCCCGCTGTCGCCTTCAGGCGTCGCAACCTGTAGTAAGGTCGTCATCAGTCGAACACTCCCTGGATTTCGTCAAGCGTGGGCATTGCAGCTGGCACCACGGCGAACTCACAATCCAGAGCCCCCAGAATTCGCGCGTAGGCAAGCATGCCCACCGACAGGTCACCCTTTTCAATGGCAATGACCTTCTGCCGAGTGATACCCGCCAAGGTAGCGAGATTGGCTTGGGTCAGACCACGATTCAGGCGGCGCTGCCGGACCTGTTCGCCAAGACGTGTTGTGATAAGGGCATAGTCCATGTTCTGTATACGCAACAAGTTACTTTAGATGTAACGTATACCTAACTTGCCGAAAAATCAAAACCGTTGTGTCACACAGAGGATCAGTTCTCCCGTTAGCCTCTTTCGCTCCATTACAATAAAAATCCCCCTCCCTCACCGCGACGCCCATCATCGCCAGCCCCAGCCTCCCCCGACTGTTTCTTGAACTGTTCTGGCAACTCGGCATCCTGCTGGTGCCGGCCTTTTTCGTCACCGTGCTGCCACCCCCATTGGCTTTGCTGGCGGTGGTGTTCCTTGGGCTGCTGATGGGACTTGCCGCTCGCCTGGGCTTTTTGCCGGTGGGCCGAGGCATTGCCCGGCTGACGGTGGGCGCTGTGTTTGGCCTGGGTTTCAGCCTGGGCCGGGCGTTGCCTGAGTGGTGGGGCATCTTGGTAGCGATCGTCGGCATCATGGTCGGGCTCGCCTGCGTCAGTAGCTGGGAGAGGCGCCTTGGGTTGACACCCATTTCCAGCAAAGGGCCGAGTGCCTGGGGCGGAAACGAACCGTTGCTGACCCCTGAAGGCGAGCCGATCCGGGCGTTCAACCACGGCGAAATCGCCATGGGCGGCCCGACTTATTGCGACTATCTGTTCCCCGACGGCGTGCTCCTGCAAGGCCTGGGCTCTTCGGCCGTGTTCTCCAGAGACGGGCGCTATTTCGCGGCACCGGTACCGTCCCGGCAGGCATGGGGACTGGTGGTCCTCGACCGTCAGCAACGCCAGCTGTACCGCTGCGCCGACAGCGAGCTCTGGGAGCTGGACGCTTTTGACCTCGACCTGTTGAATGGACGCCATAGCCCACTGGTGGATAACAGCGTTCGCGAAACCCGGCTCGATGAGCTGTTAAAAACCGCCAGCGTTTCCAATCTGGTGCCTGTCGCCGATCTCTGGCTGGAACCCGACTGGCACCCGGAGCATGTCCTGCACACGTTCGAACGACGTTCCGCCGACGGCCTGCAATGCCTGCAAGGCAACATTTCATTGCCTTCGACGTTCCGTGATCTGGACCAGCCACTGGAACCGCTGCGTTCACCGCGCTACACCGTCAGCATCAACGGACAACCGTCTGGCCTGCTGATGGCGGCCGATGCGCCACTGGTGTGGAGCAGCGATCAACGCGCCCTGGTGTGCCTGGCCCAGGCGCGGGATCCTCAAGCAGATGGCGACCAGTATTGGTTGTGGCAGCTCGACAAAGGCTGGCGCGCCTTGCCATTGCCGTGGGTGAAGAGTGCGACTGAACCGTCCTTCTACTGGCATGAGTTGCTGAGCCTCGACGCGCACCATGTGCATATCGGCGCGTACCTCGACTATCCGCGACCGGGTTCCGGCCGGTATGGCTACCGTCTGGACAGCATCCACAGCGATACCGAAACCCAGGCCGGTCATGACGCCCAGGGTCGCGTACAGGTTGCAGAGTTCAAACTGACCCGCACGGTCATCGCGATGCCGCTGGACAGTCCGGGAGTGCGAGGTGACTCGTACATCGAGACGCAGCCGCTGCTGGGTGGCGCATGCGCTCAGCTCATCTGGCTTTGCGACAATCGCGAGGGGCTTGGCGGTTATCGCTGCCAGATTGGTGATTGGCACTTGCCAGGCAGTTGGCTGCTGGATCATCGCGTCTCTGACTGCGGGCGCTACTTGGCACTGCTGCCCTTTGCAGACTCAACGACAGTGGCCACCCATGCGGTCATTGCAGATGTGAAGGATCGACGCCTGCTGGAAGGCCCCTCCATGTGGGTGGAACGGATACTCGACTTTCGGGATGGCCGCTTGAGTCTGGCAGCGGTGGCCGGTCGTCTTGACCACGACCTGGACAGCAGCGCGCTGCAACGCTTCAACATCCCGGCGCCGCCGATCGGCAGCGACCCTTCGTTCTTTCATCCCAGCGAGCAATCCCGGCTGTTCTACAACACCGTGGACCTGCAGGTGACAAACTCACAACTGCACAGCGTCGCCCCCTGGCGCCTGGTGGATCGTCCGCAAGTGGCCAACGCTGACGGTGACTTCATCCAGCCCGCCCCCGACCATCAGGATGCCGCCTGGCTGTTCGACAGCGAAACGGAATATGCCGACAGTTGGGTGCGTGCGCAGACGCCCCGGCTCGGAGGCCATCTGCTGACAGCCTCAGGCTGCGCGTTGGTCGACTTGGCACCGTCGATGATCTGGTCGACGGATAGCCGCTATCTGGCCCTGACCTGCATGGCGACCGATGTGACAGAACAGTGTGGAAGTTATCGAGGCTGGCAATTGCTGCTCCTGGATGTCCAGGAACACACATTGCGGGGGCATCCACAGTGGCTGGGCAACCGGCCGTTGTTTGAAAGCTTCGACGACGAACAGCTGCATGTACGGTGTTTCGAGCGCGATTGGGAAGCGCAAGACGATGACGACCCGGGTTCAGTGCAGTCGTTCTCACTGGATCTGTTGTTGCAGTTGCCCACCGAACAGCTGGTTTGCCAGGACGGTTTCTGGTTCAGGGCTTCACAGGTACACCTGGCCCCCGCCTGGCGCGCACTGGCTTTGCCTGCCGTTGGCTATTTCGCACGTGAGAGCCTGTAACATGCTCGCCATCGAATGCCTGCGCCGGAGCCCACTTTGACTGACACCCGCCCTCCCGTCCTCGACAAAATCGACCGGCAGCTGATCGCGGCGCTGCAAATCAACGCCCGGGAAAGCGTCGCCATGCTCGCCCGGCAACTGGGTATCGCCCGCACGACCGTGACCTCGCGGCTGGCGCGCCTGGAAAAGACCAAGGTGATTACCGGATATGGCGTGCGCCTGGGACAACGGGTGATTGACGGTGGCTTGCAGGCTTACGTCGGCATCAAGGTCCAGCCGCGCTCCGGCAAGGACGTGCTGCGGCGCTTGAGCGCCATGGCTCAGGTACAGCAACTGTGCGCGGTCAGCGGTGAGTTCGACTATGTCGCCTGGTTGCGCACGGACTCGCCGGAACAGCTGGACCAGTTGCTGGACCAGATCGGCAGCGTGGACGGCGTGGAGAAGACCACCACCTCGATCATCCTCAGCAGCAAGATCGATCGAGGCCAGCCAGTCTAAACCCTGCGTCACTTAACCTGTGGGAGCAAGCTTGCTCGCGATGGCGTCAATCCAGTCAACACCGTCATGGACTGAGATACCGCTATCGCGAGCAAGCTCGCTCCACAGGGGACTGGTTTCGTCATTATGCTTTATGAATAGATCAAGATGACTGTCGATCGCTCAAAACGACGACATATTGTGTCTTATTAACGTGTTCCACCCTCCCTAGAATGGCTGGCATCTTTCCTATACTCAGACGCGAACACTGCGTCGAGTCGCCCACCAAGGTCAGCCATGAACAAGAACAATCGCCACCCAGCAGACGGTAAGAAGCCCATCACCATTTTCGGGCCGGACTTTCCTTTCGCCTTTGACGACTGGATCGAGCATCCGGCTGGCCTGGGCAGCATTCCCGCCCACAACCACGGTACCGAAGTGGCGATTGTCGGGGCCGGAATCGCCGGTCTGGTGGCGGCGTACGAGCTGATGAAGCTGGGTCTCAAGCCCGTGGTCTACGAAGCGTCGAAGATGGGTGGGCGCCTGCGTTCACAAGCGTTCAACGGCGCCGAAGGGGTGATCGCCGAGCTGGGCGGCATGCGCTTTCCGGTGTCATCCACCGCGTTCTATCACTACGTCGACAAGCTGGGCCTGGAGACCAAACCGTTCCCCAACCCGCTGACCCCAGCGTCCGGCAGCACGGTCATCGACCTGGAAGGCCAGACCTACTACGCACAGAAACTGGCCGACCTTCCCGCACTGTTCCAGGAAGTCGCCGATGCCTGGGCCGATGCGCTGGAGGATGGCTCGCGCTTCGGCGACATCCAGCAGGCGATCCGCGACCGCGACGTGCCACGCCTCAAGGAGCTGTGGAACACCCTGGTGCCACTGTGGGACGACCGCACCTTCTACGACTTTGTCGCCACTTCCAAGGCCTTCGCCAAGCTCTCTTTCCAGCACCGCGAAGTGTTCGGCCAGGTCGGTTTCGGCACGGGCGGCTGGGATTCGGACTTCCCCAATTCGATGCTGGAAATCTTCCGTGTCGTGATGACCAACTGCGACGACCACCAGCACCTGGTGGTCGGCGGCGTCGAGCAGGTGCCCCACGGCATCTGGAATCACGTGCCGGAACGCTGCGTGCACTGGCCGCAAGGGACCAGCCTGAATTCGTTGCACCTGGGCGCCCCACGCAGCGGCGTGAAGCGCATCGCCCGCGCGGCCGATGGCCGGTTCAGCGTGACCGACGTCTGGGACAACACCCGCGAGTACGCCGCGGTGCTGGTCACCTGCCAGAGCTGGCTGCTGACCACCCAGATCGAATGTGAAGAAGCGCTGTTCTCGCAAAAAATGTGGATGGCCCTGGACCGCACGCGCTACATGCAATCGTCGAAGACCTTCGTGATGGTCGACCGGCCATTCTGGAAGGACAAGGACCCGGAGACCGGCCGCGACCTGATGAGCATGACCCTGACCGATCGTCTGACCCGTGGCACCTATCTGTTCGACAACGGAGACGACAAGCCAGGGGTGATTTGCCTGTCGTATTCCTGGATGAGCGACGCGCTGAAAATGCTTCCGCACCCGGTGGAAAAACGCGTGAAGCTGGCACTCGATGCCCTGAAGAAAATCTATCCCAAGGTGGACATCGCCGCCCGGATCATCGGCGATCCGATCACCGTGTCCTGGGAAGCCGACCCGCATTTCCTCGGCGCGTTCAAGGGCGCCCTGCCCGGCCACTATCGCTACAACCAGCGCATGTATGCGCATTTCATGCAGGACGACATGCCGGCCGAACAACGCGGGATCTTTATCGCCGGCGATGACGTCTCATGGACACCGGCCTGGGTCGAAGGCGCGGTACAGACCTCACTCAATGCCGTGTGGGGAATCATGAAGCACTTCGGCGGTGAAACTCACGCCGAGAACCCGGGTCCAGGTGATGTGTTCCATGAGATCGGTCCGATCGCCCTGCCCGAATAAAAGGAGTTATTGATGCGTGTAGCCCTCTACCAATGCCCGCCGCTGCCACTGGATCCGGCCGGCAACCTGCAACGCCTGCACCAGGTGGCGCTGGAGGCCAGGGGCGCCGATGTGCTGGTGCTGCCGGAGATGTTCATGACCGGCTACAACATCGGCGTCGACGCGGTGAATGTATTGGCCGAGGTCTACAACGGCGAGTGGGCGCAACAGATCGCCCGCATTGCCAAGGCCGCCAGCCTGGCGATTGTCTATGGCTACCCTGAGCGCGGCGAAGACGGGCAGATCTACAACGCCGTGCAACTGATCGACGCCCAGGGCGAGCGCCTGGCCAACTACCGCAAGAGCCACTTGTTCGGTGACCTTGATCACGCCATGTTCAGCGCTGGCGACTCAGCGCTGCCTATCGTCGAGCTCAACGGCTGGAAGCTCGGCCTCCTGATCTGCTACGACCTGGAGTTTCCGGAAAATACCCGACGCCTGGCCCTGGCCGGTGCCGAGCTGATCCTGGTGCCAACCGCCAACATGCAACCCTACGAGTTCATCGCCGACGTCACCGTGCGGGCCCGGGCCATCGAGAACCAGTGTTTCGTGGCGTACGCCAACTACTGCGGCCACGAAGGAGAATTGCAGTATTGCGGCCAAAGCAGCATCGCCGCCCCGAATGGCAGCCGCCCGGCGCTTGCAGGGCTGGATGAGGCCTTGATCGTCGGAGAACTGGATCGACAACTGATGGAAGACTCCCGCGCGGCCTACAACTACCTGCACGATCGCCGCCCCGAGCTTTACGACGACCTGCACAAACACTGATTGAGGATTGAGAACGCAGCCTAATCCGCTAGCATGAGCGCATCTTTGTTCTGGAAGCGCTCATGCCGGCCCCCGACTCCCTCCGCCCCCACACTGAAACCCTGGCCAACGGCTTGCGGGTGACATTGCGTCACGTCCCAGGCCTCAAGCGCAGCGCTGCAGTACTGCGAGTCGCGGCTGGCAGCCATGACGCGCCCCTGGCCTGGCCGGGATTGGCGCATTTGCTCGAGCATCTGTTCTTCCTCGGCACCGCGCGTTTTCCCGCGGGGGAGAACCTGATGGCCTACGTGCAGCGCCATGGCGGCCAGGTCAATGCGCGCACCAGCGAACGCACCACGGATTTTTTCTTCGAATTGCCACCCGCCCCCTTCGCCGACGGACTGGAACGACTGGGGGACATGCTCGCTCACCCACGCCTGGATGAGGCCGATCAGTTGCGCGAACGGGAAGTGCTGCACGCCGAGTTCATCGCCTGGTCCCAGGATGCTGCAGCCCAGCGACAGCTTGCCTTGCATGACGGCCTGTCGGCGACCCATCCACTGCGGGGTTTTCATGCCGGCAATCGCGATAGCCTGGCGGTGACGCAAGCCGAATTCCAAAGCGCATTGCACGACTTCTATCGCCGCTTTTACCAGAGCGGCCAGATGACCCTGAGCCTGGTCGGCCCGCAGAGCATCGACGCCTTGAAAGCGCTGGCTGAACAGTTCGACAGCCACATACCGGCCGGCGAAGCACTTGCCAGGCCGGCACCACCAAGTTTGATGGCATCGTCCCAGTCGAGTTATCAACAGCCCCGCGAGGGTTGCCTTGATCGGCTGTTCGCCTTCGAAGACTTGCCCGCCGCCTCGCCTCAAGCCCTGGACTTTCTGTGTACGTGGCTGAACTCCAGCAAACCGGGCGGCTTGCTCGCCACGTTGCGTCAGCGCGGCCTGGCTGACAGCCTCAAGGCCACCGCGCTGTATGAGTTTGCCGGGCAGGCGCTGCTGCACATCGAACTCAAGCACGCCAACGCCCAGACAGCGGCGCAGATCCAGCCGTTGCTGCACGACTGGCTGGGGTTCTTTGCCGCCCAGGACGACTGGGCGCCGTTGCGCGAGGAGTTCACCGCACTGTTGCAGCGCCGGCAAGAGACAGGATCGGCCTTGCAGGTGGCCCGCTGGGACGGTGAAGGACGTGACGGGCCGCTGTTGGCAAACGACCTCGTCAGGCTCAGGGAAATCCTCAGGCAACTGCACCCGGCCGATAACGTCGCGGGGCAATGGCAACTGCCCGCGCCCAATCCGTTCCTGCAAACGCCAAGCGAAGCGCCCCGCGCCGGGCTGATACGCGGCCAGACCAGCGCCCACCGCGGCTTGCGAACCTTCGCCCAGGACCGCTCCCGGGGTCGCCGGGAACGCTCGCCCATGCAGTTCAGCCAGGCGCTGCCAGACAACGGTCGTGAAGGCGCGGTGTACCTGCGCTGGCAACTGACGACCCAGGCACCGCTGGACTTTCAATCCAGGCTCGACCGGCACCTGCAGGATCTGCGAGAGGATGCTCGCCAGGCCGGCGTGGACGTCAGCTTCGAGCCCTCCGGTCATCAATGGCTGCTGAAACTGGTTGGCTTACAAGCGCCGATACCGTTGGTGCTCGAACACGTTCTGACGAAGCTTGCGCAACCGCTGCCAATGGCCCAAGCCGGTCACGAAACCCTGCCGATGCCGATTCGGCATCTGTTGAAGGCGCTGCCAGATCACTGCCGCCACAACCGCCAAGCGCCAGCGTTGCCAATGCCCGACAGCGACCAAAGCGTGTGGACAACGGCCCGATGGGACGGGCTGTCCATCGGCCTGTCGACGGCCACTCAAGGGGCGTTGGGCCCTGCGTTGGCTCGAGTGCCGGGCATTGCCGGCGATGAAGCCAGCCCGGCGCCGGCACCTCGTGGGCAACGCCTCTGGCATAGGCTCCAGACTCACGGCGAAGAACCGGCCGTGTTGCTGTTTTGCCCGACAGCCACCCCGACGCTGGCCGACGAAGCCGCCTGGCGGTTGCTGGCACAGCTGTGCCAGACGCCGTTCTACCAGCGCCTGCGCGTCGAGTTGCAGTTGGGTTATGCGGTGTTCAGTGGGTTGAAGCAGATCGACGGGCAAACCGGGGTGTTGTTCGGCGTCCAATCGCCCAGCCTTTCGACAACGCAACTGAGCGCCCACATCGAACAATTCCTGGCTGGGCTACCGGCGCTGATCGAGCAGCTCGATGACTCATCCCTGACCGGCCAGCAGCAGGCGCTTGCCGCCCAACTCCAGGACACCACCCTGCCCTGCGCCCAGGCCACCGAACTGCTCTGGCAGGCCAAGTTGGCCGCCCGCCCGTCGGATTATCTTGAGCAACTGTCCGCTGCCATCGTGTATCTGGATCGCAAGCAGCTACAAATGGCCGCCCAACGTCTGATCAAGGCTGAAGGAGGATGGTATTGCCTGAGCAACGGAGCCTGCCCGGGAGAGCGCTGGCAAGCGGCGCAGTGATCATTGCAGGGGCCGTAATGAGCTTTCTTCGAGAATCGCGGCGAACGAATATGTCAGATTTAGTAACATAGGCGTCTAAGCATCTGAACATCTCCGAACGGAGGTGGACTATATGTATAGGTCTCAACCGTTCTATCTAACGAAAGCATCCCAACCAAAGGAGTATTCCCATGTCCTGGTCCAAACCCGCATATATCGACCTGCGTATCGGTTTCGAAGTCACCATGTACTTCGCCAGCCGTTGAATGCTGCAGGCGGTTAAGCACGCAGCACTACGCCTCGGCCAGCCGAGGCGTTTTTATTTCGGTTTGCAGATGGAGCAGCCATGTTCGTCCAGATTCTAGGTTCTGCCGCCGGTGGCGGTTTCCCCCAGTGGAACTGCAACTGCGCCAATTGCGCAGGTTTTCGCGATGGCAGCCTGCGGGCCCAGGCGCGCACCCAATCGTCCATCGCCCTGTCCGATGACGGTGTGAACTGGGTGCTGTGCAACGCCTCTCCGGACATTCGCGCCCAGCTCCAGGCGTTTGCCCCAATGCAGCCGGGCCGGGCCCTGCGCGACACCGGCATTGGCGCGATCATCCTGATGGACAGCCAGATCGACCACACCACCGGCCTGCTCAGCCTGCGTGAAGGTTGCCCGCATCAAGTCTGGTGCACCGACATGGTCCATGAAGACCTGAGCACCGGCTTTCCGCTGTTCAACATGCTGACCCACTGGAACGGCGGTTTGAGCTGGAATCGCATCGAACTCGACCAGAGCTTCACCATCGCCGCCTGCCCGAACCTGCGCTTCACCCCACTGCCCCTGCGCAGCGCCGCACCGCCCTATTCACCGCATCGCTTCGACCCGCACCCGGGCGACAACATCGGGTTGATCGTCGAAGACCTGCGCACGGGTGGCAAGCTGTTCTATGCCCCGGGCCTGGGCAAGGTCGACGAGTCGTTGCTGGCGATCATGGCCGGCAGCGATTGTCTGCTGGTGGACGGTACGATGTGGGACGACGATGAAATGCAGCGCCGTGGCGTCGGCACCCGCACTGGCCGGGAAATGGGCCACCTGGCCCAGAATGGCCCCGGTGGTATGCTCGAAGTACTGGAACAAGTACCTGGGCCGCGCAAAGTCCTTATCCATATCAACAACACCAACCCGATCCTGGACGAAGACTCGCCCGAGCGGGCTGAACTTGTACGTCGAAAGATTGAAGTGTCTTACGACGGAATGAGTATTGAGTTGTAAGAAGGGCGGAACCAATGTGGGGTGAGCTTGCGGTGTGCCAGTCAACGCTTGTGCTGGCTGATAGGACGCCTTCGCGAGCAAGCCCGCTCCCACAGAGGCCGAGTAGCACTTGATATTTTATGCACCGCAAAACCAATGTGGGAGCGGGCTTGCTCGCGAAGGCGTCCTATCAGCCAGCACAAGCGTTGACTGGCACACCGCAAGCT
>NZ_MUOA01000023.1:0-43524 GCF_002001065.1 Pseudomonas sp. A25(2017)
ATCAAATAGGCTACGCCACGCGCCATGGCCTCGGCCGACAGTTCATCCTGCGCAGCCACCAACCGCTTGCCGTCAGGCACGCAGTAGGTACAGGCGTAATTGCAGGCGGAGGTCAGGCTTATCCGCAGATTACGGAAACGCCTGCCTTGACGGTCAACGATCATGGATCACTCCGGCACGAGAAAAATCGGACTCGCGAAAATTGACCTAGAAATCAAGATTCCGCAAGACCCAAGCCTGAGTATATTACTGGGACACTGCGCCATGTAAGCGGACATGGCGCAATAAGACAGCTGAATGTCTTGGCCTGTGCGGCCTTAGCTGCTCGGGACGTCGGTATCGCGCTTGCGCTTGTTGCCCATGCGCACGCCGATGTCCATCAGGAACTGGAAGAAACCTTCCTGGTCTTCCAGCACGTTGCTCCAGAACGGCGAGTGATACAGCGCCACCGCACCGTGCACCAGCGCCCAGGCAGCGCAGTAATGGAAATAAGGCGGCACGTCTTCGAGCTTGCCTTCGCTGATCCGGCCCTTGATCAGCAGGGTCAGGCGTTCGAAGTTCGAGGCGCGGATCTTGTGCAGCTCCTCGACCATTTCCGGCACCTGGTTGCCCTTGACCACCTTCTCTTCCAGGCGATCGAACAAGCGGTAGCGCTGCGGGTCGCGCATGCGGAACTCGAAGTAGGCCCGGGACAGGGCCTCCTTGTCCTTGTCCACATCGGCCGAGTGCAGCAGCTCGTTCAAATCGCGTTCGTAGTCGAGCATCAGGCGCAGGTAGATCTCCGCCTTGGATTTGAAATGTTTATAAATCGTGCCTTTGCCGATACCCACGGCATCCGCAATCATCTCGACGGTGACACTGTCTTCACCCTGGTCGAGGAACAACTTGAGCGCGGTGTCGAGAATTTCCTGCTCGCGGCGGCGAAACTCACGGACCTTACGGGGTTCTTTGTGCATAAGAAAAAGGTCTGAAGGGTCAAAATTCGAAGCCGGGTATTATGCCTAACTTACGCAAAAATGCACGGATCATCCGTTCTCGGCCACTGTTCTTCACAAAACCGTACCCACCCGGCTCGCCGTTTCTCACGCCAATGCGCCGCGCCTGCGAGCTTTGGCGACAGTGAGAACTTATCCGAAGCGAGCGTATTCCAAATTTGTTTAAAAACCGCCCCGGCCAGACTGGACGGGTTGGCATACTGATCAATACTTGAACTGTCGGCGCGACATCTCCCCCAAGTGACGCGCTGATGAAGGTACCAACGGACCGCGTACCTTTGTTTTACTCCTAATGGTCTTAACCCGGATTCACCCCCCAGAACCCGGGTTTTTTTTGCATGGAATTCAGGCTTGCGCCGCACGCACATGAGCCAGCGGAAACAATTGCTTAAAATTTTCCGTCGTCTGCTCGGCAAACCGTTCGTAGGACTCACCGCGCAGCATCGCCAGAAACTCTGCCACTTCCCGTACGTATTGCGGAAGGTTCGGCTTGCCACGATAGGGAATGGGCGCCAGGTAAGGCGAGTCGGTCTCCACCAACAGCCGATCAGCCGGCACCTTGCTGGCAACGTCGCGCAATGCATCGGCATTGCGGAACGTGACAATCCCGGACAAGGAAATGTAATAGCCCATGTCCAGGGCGGCCTTGGCCATGTCCCAGTCTTCGGTGAAGCAATGCAGCACCCCGGCCTGGGGCAGCGCGGCGTCACGCAGCAAGGCCAGGGTGTCGGCCCGGGCGCCACGGGTGTGGATGATCACCGGCTTGCCGGTTTGCCGGGCGGCCTCCAGGTGCAGCCGGAACGACGCCTGCTGCACGTCGGCGGCTTCCGGTTCGTAGTGATAGTCCAGGCCGGTTTCGCCGATGGCGACTACCCGTGGATGGTCCAGCTCACGCAACAGCCAATCGAGCGCCGGCGCGGCGTCGGGCTGGACATCCAGTGGGTGGACACCGACCGAGCAATCGACATCGGCATAACGTTCGGCCAGCGCCTTGACGTCGGCGGCGTTGTCGACGCTGACGCCAATGCACAGGAAATGACCGACACCCCGTTCACGGGCCGCGTCCAGCGCAGCATCCAGGGAGCCGCCATGGGCAGCGAGGTCGAGACGGTCAAGGTGACAATGGGAATCTACAAGCATAAAAGGCCGGGCTACATCGTATGAGTGGGACGGTCGGACTTCAGCGAGCCGGCCAAGTGGGTTTCGATCTGATTGCGGGCGGAATTGTCGCCGTCGCTGAATTGCACGCCGACGCCGGCGGCCCTGTTGCCCTGGGCGCCTTTGGGAGTTATCCAGATCACCTTGCCGGCGACCGGGATCTTTTCCGATTCATCCATCAGGCTCAAGAGCATGAACACTTCATCACCCAAGCGATAATTCTTGTTGGTTGGAATGAACAGGCCGCCGTTCTTGATGAAGGGCATGTAGGCGGCGTAGAGCACCGACTTGTCCTTGATGGTCAGGGACAGGATGCCGTTGCGTGGCCCGGGACTGACAGGTTCGTTCATGCTGATCTCCGCTGCGATTGAGCTGAGTTTAGGCGGTACCTGTCAGTTTCGACCAGGCAAACTCGCCCACTGCACCAACAGCGCCTCGAGCAACAGCACCCGATTGAGGTTCGCTTTGCCCAACACCTTCTGACGTTGGGCAAGAATCCAGTCCTGGATGTTCAAGATTTTATCCTGGCTGCTTTTTTGCGCCAGGTACTGGATCACCTTGCGCATGTCCGCCAACCCCAGGCCAGTCTCGTCCTCGGTCAATTGGTAACGCAGGATCAGGCTCGACCAGTCGCAGAACCAGTCAAACAGCAAGAGCAACGGGATGGCGTTCCAGCCCTCGGCCAACTGCGTGGGGGATTGTTGCTGCTTGAGCAGTTTCTTGACCCCGTCCACCACCAAGGCCCGCTGCTCACGCACGCCCTGGGCCTGAAGGCTGACAGCCGCCAGGGGCGAGCCGGCCGCCAGGGTCAGCAGCTCGACACGCTCTTCGTCGCTGCTGTCGGGCAAGGCCTGGGCCAGCCACTGCAAGCTCATCGCCTCGCTCGGCAGCGGGCAGGCCTGTTGCACGCAGCGACTCTTGATGGTCGGCAGCAAGCGATTCGGCTGGTGGCTGACCAGCAACAGCACGGTGTCGCCAGAAGGTTCTTCGAGACTTTTAAGCAAGGCGTTGGCAGCGTTGATGTTCATCGACTCGACGGGCTCGATCAGCACCACCTTGCGCCCGCCCATCTGTGAGGTCTGGACCACGAAGCTGACCAGGTCCCGAACCTGGTCGACCTTGATCGCCTTGTCCGCCTCTTCCGGTTCCAGCACATAATTGTCGGGATGGCTGCCGGCCCTGAGCAGCAGGCAGGACTTGCACTCGCCACAGGCGTTCGAGACACCCGGACGCTGGCACAGCAGGCTGGCCATCAGGCGCTCGGCCAGTGCCCGCTTGCCGATGCCGGCCGGGCCATGCAACAGATAGGCATGGGCATGCTGGGCACGACCGGCCAGTTGCTGCCAGAGGCTGTCTTGCCAGGGATAGGCTTCAGCCACGGACACGCTCCAGCAAACGCGGCAGCAAGCCGTCCAGGGACTGTTGGACCTGAGCCAGCGGTTGCGCCGCATCGATCAGCAGGTAACGCGCCGGATCGGCCTTGGCGCGACTCAGGAAGGCACTGCGCACGGCGTTGAAGAAAGCCTGGCCCTCAAGCTCGAAACGATCCAGCCGACCACGGGCACTGGCGCGGGCCAGGCCGATTTCCACCGGCAGGTCGAACACCAGGGTCAGGTCTGGTCGCAGGTCACCCTGGACGAAGGTTTCCAACGCGGCGATGCGCTCCACGGACAAGCCCCGGCCGCCGCCCTGGTAGGCATAGGTCGAATCGGTAAAACGATCGCAGAGCACCACCGCGCCGCGGGCCAGCGCCGGGCGAATCACCTCGGCCAGATGCTGTGCCCTGGCCGCGAACACCAGCAACAGCTCGGTGTCGGGGTTCATGACCTCTTCAATGGGTGCCAGCAGCACCTCGCGAATTCGCTCGGCCAGCGGCGTACCGCCCGGCTCGCGGGTCAACACCACCTCGATGCCGGCAGCCCGCAGGCGTTCGGCCAGGTATTCGCGGTTAGTGCTCTTGCCGGCGCCTTCCGGGCCTTCCAGCGTTATAAACAAGCCAGTCACGGGCGATCCTTAATCAAAGTCATTGCGGGCTCGGCGGCTCGCTGGCATCCGGTTCGGGAGCAGGCACTTGGGGCGGCACCTGGGGTACAGCGTCGGGCGCCGTGTCGGGTGATGCCGCGGGAATGGGTGCCTGTTCGTCCGGCGTTGCCGGGGCCGGGCTGGAGCGGTAATCGGCACGGCGCTTGAGTTGGAATTCACGCACCGCGTTGTTGTGCGACTCCAGGTCATCGGAAAACACGTGGCTGCCGTCACCGCGCGCGACGAAGTAAAGGCTGTTGCCCGACACCGGGTTCAATGCCGCATGAATCGCTTCGCGCCCCACCATCGCAATCGGCGTCGGCGGCAAGCCCGGGATCAGGTAGGTGTTATAGGGGTTCTCTTCTTTCAGATGGGCGCGGGTGAGTTTGCCGGTGTAGCGCTCGCCCAGGCCATAGATCACCGTGGGGTCGGTCTGCAGCAGCATGCCCAAGCGCATGCGCCGCACAAAGACGCCGGCAATCTGCCCGCGTTCCTGGGGCACACCGGTTTCCTTCTCCACCAGGGACGCCATGATCAGCGCCTGATATGGCTGGGTGTAAGGCACATCGGCGGCACGTTGCGCCCACTCCTTGGCGAGCACGTCTTCCAGGCGGTCGTAGGCTTTTTGCAGCAGGTCGACATCCGAGGTGCCGCGCACGAAGCGATAGGTGTCCGGGAAGAACCGGCCTTCGGGAAATATCCCGGAGTGACCAAGACGGTCCATGACCTGGCTGTCGCTCAGGCCGGTGAGGGTCTGCTGGAGCTTTTCATCCTTGGCCAGTGCGGCGCGCACCTGGCGGAAGTTCCAGCCCTCCACCAGCGTTACGCTGTACTGCACCACTTCGCCGCGCTTCCAGACACCGATCAGACCTTCCATGGTCATGCCCGGCACCATCCGATATTCACCGGAGTGCAACGGCTGGCCAGCGAGATTGAAGCGCCAATAGATCCGCAGCCAGAAAGCGTCCTTGATCAGGCCATCGGCTTCGAGGCGCTTGAGGGTTCCGGTCGGAGTGGTCCCGTTGGGCACGTCCAGCAATTCTTCCTGGGTGATGTTCAGCGGCTGTTGCAGCGCCGAATGAATCTTCCAGGCCGAAGCGCCCAACAACAGCCCTGCCAGAACCAGTCCGATCTCCAGCAGCAGCAAGAATTTACGTCTCACGAATCAAACATCCAATAGCGCACGGGCAAGGGTTTGCAGTTTACGGGTGAGCGGGCCAACCGACCAGCGCGCCGAACCGCATCCGCGTACCGGCCACACGCCATAAACGCTGTTGCAGACAAAGACTTCATCAGCCTGGTGCAGCTGTTCGAGACTGATGTCCGTGATTTGCGTGGCGATGCCCAGGGACTTGGCTTGAAACAATAATTCTGCGCGCATCACGCCGGCCACGCCGCAACGGCTCAGGTCCGCCGTGAACAACACGCCATCGCGCACCAGGAACAGGTTGCTGAACACACCTTCGATCACCCGCCCGGACGTATCCAGCATCAGGCCTTCGGCGTACTGCCCATCGCTCCATTCGGCACGAGCCAGCACTTGTTCCAGGCGATTGAGGTGCTTGAGGCCGGCGAGCAAGGGCTGCTCGGACAACCGCACGCTGCAAGGAAACAGCAGAACGCCTTGTTCGGCATGGGCGGCGGGATAAGCGGCTGGTGGGTTCCCTTGCAGGATGCGCCGGGCCGGGGTCGAGGGATCTGCGGCATAACCGCGCAGACTGTCGCCACGGGTCACGATCAGCTTCAGCACGCCGGCGTCCAGGCACCGGGCATAGGTATTCAGCTCGGCGCTCAACGCGCTCATGTCGACGTTGAGCGCCAACCGCCGGCAACCGGTTTCCAGGCGTTGCAGGTGACGCTCCAGCAATACTGGCGCGCCATCGTGCACGGCGAGGGTCTCGAACAACCCATCGCCGTAAGCCAGGCCGCGATCTTTCAGCGACAGGACGTCGGCCGGCTGACCGTCGACCCAGCTTTCCATCAACCGGCGAACCGGCGGAACACCAGCGAACCGTTGGTCCCGCCAAAGCCGAAGGAGTTGGACAGCACCACATCGATGTCCATGCTGCGGGCAGTGTGCGGCACGAAGTCCAGGTCGCAGCCTTCGTCCGGCTCATCAAGGTTGATGGTCGGCGGCGCTGTCTGGCTGTTGATCGCCAGGACGCTGAAGATCGCTTCCACCGCCCCTGCCGCACCCAGCAGGTGACCGGTCATGGACTTGGTCGAACTGACCGCCAGCTTGTACGCATGTTCGCCGAACACGGTCTTGATCGCCTGGGCTTCGGCCAGGTCGCCGGCCGGGGTCGAAGTGCCGTGGGCGTTGATGTACTGCACCTGCTCGCCGTTGAGTTTCGCATCACGCAAGGCGTTGGCGATGCAACGGGCAGCACCGGCGCCATCGGCCGGTGGCGACGTCATGTGGTACGCATCGCCACTGGTGCCAAAGCCGATCAGCTCCGCATAGATGGTCGCGCCGCGCGCCTTGGCGTGCTCCAGCTCCTCGAGCACCAGCGCACCGGCACCGTCGGACAACACGAAGCCATCGCGGCCCTTGTCCCACGGCCGGCTCGCGCGGGCGGGCTCGTCGTTGCGGGTCGACAGCGCGCGGGAAGCGCCAAAGCCACCCATGCCCAGGCCGCAAGCCGCCATCTCGGCGCCACCGGCGATCATCACGTCGGCTTCGTCGTACATGATGTTGCGCGCGGCCATGCCGATGCAGTGGGTACCGGTGGTGCACGCCGTGGCAATGGCGTAGTTGGGTCCCTGGGCACCCAGGTGGATGGACAGGAAACCGGAAATCATGTTGATGATCGAGCCCGGCACGAAGAACGGAGAAATCCGTCGCGGCCCCGATTCGTGCAGCGTGCGGCTGGTTTCTTCGATATTGGTCAAGCCGCCAATACCCGAACCCATGGCCACGCCGATGCGTTCACGGTTGGCGTCGGTGACTTCCAGCCCGGCGTTGCGCACTGCCTGGAAACCGGCTGCCAAGCCGTATTGAATGAACAGGTCAAGCTTGCGAGCTTCCTTGACCGACAGGTATTCCTCGACATTGAAGCCCTTTACCGAGCCGCCAAAACGGGTGGAATAGGCAGAAAGGTCGGTGTGTTCGATCAGACCAATGCCACTGCGGCCAGCCAGAATGCCCTGCCAACTGCTCGGCACATCCGTGCCCAGTGGCGACAACATACCCATACCGGTGACTACGACGCGTCTACGCGACACAGCACTCTCCTTTTTCTAATGACGACTTTGCATCAGGCCTAAAGAAAAAACCGCACGCCGTGATGGCAGTGCGGTTTTTCCATGACAGCTAGCGACGACTAAAAACGATTACGCCTGGTGGCTGGTAACGTAGTCGATAGCAGCTTGTACAGTAGTGATCTTCTCAGCTTCTTCGTCAGGAATCTCGGTCTCGAATTCCTCTTCCAGAGCCATCACCAGCTCAACAGTGTCAAGGGAGTCGGCACCCAGGTCTTCAACGAAGGAAGCGGTGTTCACAACTTCTTCTTCTTTAACGCCCAGTTGCTCGGCAACGATTTTCTTGACGCGCTCTTCGATGGTGCTCATACCTTGTTTTCACTCCTAATGGACAAATTCAGGCAGCTGGCCAGTGGGTAAGTGTATAGAAGAACTTTTCGGTTTTTCAACCGAAAGCTTCACTCCTCAAACCCTGCGGCCCGCCGTCTATAAATTGATTGCAGCTTTATAACGGATTTTAGACAGCTCGTATGACATTTTTTTGAAGCAATCCGTCACATTTAACTCATGTACATCCCGCCGTTTACCGGGATTGTAGCCCCGGTCACGTATGCCGCACCGTCCGATGCAAGAAAAGCGACCACGGACGCGATTTCTTGAGCTTGCCCCAGACGACCCAGCGGAATCTGCGTCAACAAGGCTTCACGCTGTGCTTCTGGCAGTTCACGGGTCATGTCGGTGTCGATGAAACCCGGTGCAACCGAGTTTACCGTAATCGAGCGCGAACCCACTTCACGCGCCAGCGCACGGCTGAAACCTTCCAGACCGGCCTTCGCCGCAGCATAGTTTACTTGGCCTGCGTTGCCCATGGCACCCACAACCGAACCGATACTGATAATTCGACCCCAGCGAGCCTTGGTCATGCCACGCAAAACGCCCTTGGACAGCCGATACAGGCTGTTCAGGTTGGTGTCGACGACGTCGAACCATTCGTCATCTTTCATGCGCATCATCAGGTTATCGCGGGTGATACCGGCATTATTGACCAGGATCGCCGGCGCACCGAACTGCTCCTGAATGCTTGCCAGCACCGCCGCAACGGATTCGTCGCTGGTGACGTTCAGCTCAAGGCCGGTGCCTTGGATGCCGTTTTCCTTCAGGGTCGCAGCGATACGCTCGGCGCCCGAAGCGGACGTCGCGGTGCCGATAACGATGGCGCCTTGACGACCCAGTTCCAGGGCGATGGCCTGGCCGATGCCACGGCTTGCACCGGTCACCAGTGCAACTTTACCTTGCAGACTCATGCAAGCTTCTCCTGTTCAGGCCTGCGCTGCACGGGCGGCAGCGAAGGCGTCTGGGGTGTTGAGGTTGGAAGTCGACACGCCTTCGGCGCAGCGTTTGTTCAGGCCTGCCAGCACTTTGCCAGGGCCGCATTCGACCAGCTCGGTCGCGCCCTTGGCCGCCAGGGTCTGCACCGATTCGACCCAGCGAACCGGCTTGTAGAGTTGCTCCAGCAGATCACGCTTGAGGGTCTCGAGATCCGGCGCCACGCTGGCACTGACGTTCTGCACCACAGGGATCTGCGGGGCCTTCCAGTCGATGGCGGCGATGGATTCGGCAAAGCGCTCGGCAGCCGGACGCATCAGCTCGCAGTGCGACGGCACGCTGACCGGCAACGGCATGGCGCGCTTGGCACCACGGGCCTTGCAGCCCTCGATGGCACGCTCGACAGCGGCCTTGGCGCCGGCGATGACCACTTGGCCCGGGGAGTTGAAGTTCACCGCACTGACCACATCGCCTTGCGCCGCTTCGGCACAGGCGGCCAGCACATCGGCGTCTTCCAGGCCGAGGATCGCGGCCATGCCGCCCTGCCCGGCCGGAACCGCTTCCTGCATCAACTGGCCACGACGCTCCACCAGTTTCACCGCGTCGCCCAGGCTCAGGCTGCCAGCGGCTACGAGGGCGCTGTATTCGCCCAGGCTGTGACCGGCAACGAATGCCGGGCGCGCGCCGCCTTCAGCCAGCCACAGGCGCCACAATGCGATCGAGGCGGTCAGAATGGCTGGTTGGGTTTTATCGGTTTGATTGAGGCGCTCTTCCGGCCCTTGCTGGGTCAGTGCCCAGAGGTCATAGCCGAGCGCAGCGGAAGCTTCTTTGAATGTTTCGAGGATCAGCGGGTATTGCGCGCCCAGCTCGGCCAGCATGCCGAGGGACTGCGAGCCCTGTCCTGGAAAGACGAATGCGAGGGAAGCAGACATGAAAACAAAGCCCCTAATGATCTTGTCGTCAAAAATTGACGCCCCTGGGGGCGTTAGCAAACTGAAAGTTGGATGGCGGCTTGAACCGACCGGTCACATTTAAGCATTGTCGGACGAAAACGCCTAAGTTAACAAATCCTCGAGGCGACCACGCAAGCGCTCCGGCAGGTTTTCCTGGATCTCGATCACTGCCCGGTTGATCGCGCTCTGGAACCCCTGCACGCCCGCCGAACCGTGGCTCTTGATCACGATTCCCTGCAACCCGAGAAAACTCGCACCGTTGTGCCGCGCCGGCGCCAGGTCGGCCTGCAACCGACGCATCAACGGCAGTGCCAGGGCGCCAACTACCCGCGAGGCGAAGCCCTGCTTGAACAAGGCCTCGATGCGCTGGCCGATCATGGTCGCCAGGCCTTCGCTGGACTTGAGCAGGATATTGCCAACGAAGCCATCGCACACCACCACATCGGCCTCGCCACGGTACAAGCCATCGCCTTCGACGAAGCCGATGTAGTTGATGCCGCGCGCGCCCTGCAGCAGCGTGGCCGCCAGCTTGACCTGCTGGTTGCCCTTGATGTCTTCGGTGCCGATGTTCAGCAACGCCACACGAGGGCGCACGATGCCCAGGGTTTGCGCCGCGACCGAGCCCATCACCGCAAATTGCAGCAAATGCTCGGCACTGCAATCGACGTTGGCCCCCAGGTCGAGCAACTGGCAAAACCCACGCTGAGTCGGAATCGCCGCCACCATCGCCGGTCGGTCGATACCTGGCAAGGTCTTGAGTACGTAGCGCGACAGCGCCATCAGCGCACCGGTATTGCCGGCACTGACACATGCCTGGACCTTGCCATCGCGCAGCAGCTCAAGGGCCACCCGCATCGAGGCGTCAGGTTTGCCACGCAGGACCTGGGCCGGTTTTTCGTCCATGGTGATGATTTCGGACGCCGGGGCAATCGTCAGGCGCGCGCGATCGACAGCCGATTGGCCGCTGAGCATTTCTTCCAGGAGGGAGGGTTGACCGACGAGGGTCAGGTGCAGCGAGGGTGTAGCATTCAGACAAGCAAGGCTGGCCTGAACAATGCTGCGGGGACCGAAGTCCCCGCCCATTGCGTCAATCGCGATGACTTGAGCGGACAAGTGATTACTCGTCGGCGCCCTTGTCGATCACTTTACGGCCACGGTATACGCCTTCTGGCGATACGTGGTGACGCAGGTGAACTTCACCAGTGGTTTTTTCTACGGACAGGGTGCTAGCCTCGAGAGCGTCGTGCGAACGGCGCATGTCACGGGCAGAGCGGGATTTTTTGTTCTGCTGAACAGCCATAATTGATTAACTCCTAAACGTTTGGGTCACGCTTTAACTGCGCCAATACACTGAACGGGTTGGACCGCGTTACCTCGTCCTCGCTCGGTTCGGGCTCATCTGCTCCCGCCGGCTGCTGGCATTCTTCCGGATGATGAGCAGGCACAATGGGCAAGGCGAGCAGAAGCTCCTCCTCGATCAGTGACTGCAGATCCAATGGATCTTCGCCCAGTTCCAGCACGTCATAACCTTTCGGCAACGACTGGGTATTCGCACCCTCCTTCACCACGGCGTAACTGCATTCGCTGTGGATCGGCAGGGTGACCAGCTCAAGACAACGCTGGCAAACCATTTTGACTTCAGTGTCGATAAAGCTGTGGATTACCACAGATTTACGTTCATCTCGCTCAAAAACGAATTTGGCCTGGACCGTACCGACATCGTCGGAAAGCGGGTCGCAGAGTCTCTTCAAATTGGCCAGCAGCAGTTCACCTTGAAGGGTGGTGCCACGGTCAGCCAATTTGCGCGGGTCAACGTGAGGTGGAATCGGGTCATTCAACATAGGCGCAGCATTATAGGGATGCCCCCGGCCATGTCAAAGGAAATTCAGCCCTGTCCGTCACTTGCGCGCCTCGCTAGAATTCGCCCCTGCCTTTTGGAGCCGCCCATGCTGCCTTTATTACTTGCCTCAAGCTCGGTCTATCGCCGGGAATTGCTTGCCCGATTGGGACTGCCGTTCGTCTGCAGCTCACCCGACATCGACGAAAGCCATCGCCCCGGCGAGCCCGCCCTTGAACTGGTCAAGCGCCTGGCCCGGGAAAAAGCCCTGGCACTGGCCGACAGCCACCCGGCACACCTGATCATCGGTTCAGACCAGGTCGCCGTGCTCGGCGAACGCATCCTGGGCAAGCCTCACACCTTCGAGAACGCTCGCGAGCAACTGCTGGCTGCCAGCGGCACCAAGGTCACGTTCCTGACCGGCCTGGCACTGCTCAACAGCCAGACCGGCGCCTGCCAGGTCGACTGCATTCCGTTTACCGTCAACATGCGTACCCTGACCCCAGAGCGCGTCGAGCGCTACCTGCGGGCCGAGCAACCTTACGACTGCGCCGGCAGTTTCAAGGCCGAGGGACTTGGCGTGAGCCTGTTCCAGAGCACCGAAGGGCCGGACGCCACCAGCCTGATCGGCCTGCCACTGATTCGTCTTGTGGATATGTTGCTGGCCGAGGGCGTGCAGGTTCCCTGAGCCAACATACAACATGTGGCGAGGGGGGCTATTTGTGGGAGCAAGGCTTGCCCGCGATGCAGGCGCTGCGATGGTGCAGGCCAGCCGAGTTATCGCTCATCGCGAGCAAGCTTTGCTCCCACAGCAAATTTCCCCGCCACAGAAGATCGCGCGAAACAAGGAGCTAGCGCAGTGCAGGCCCCTGGAAACCCATCCACATCGCCAGATGCTCGGCAATGCTTGCCCCCAGCTTTTTCGAGAAGCGATCGAACGGCGACTCTTCGATCGTGAAGTCCACCAGGTCCTTCTGACCGATCACATCCCGCGCCACCGAACTGGCACTGCCCAAGCCGTCGATCAGGCCCAGCGGCAATGCCTGCTCCCCCGACCAGACCAGCCCGGAGAACAGCTCCGGATGCTCTTTGTCCTTCAGGCGCTCGCCCCGCCCCTTCTTGACGCTGGCAATGAACTGCTTGTGGGTCGTGTCGAGCACGCTCTGCCAAAAAGCGGCCTCTTCAGGCTTTTGCGGCTGGAACGGATCAAGGAAGGATTTATGCTCGCCGGAGGTATACACCCGACGCTCCACACCCAACTTCTCCATGGTCCCGACAAAGCCATAGCCGGCCGCCGTCACACCGATGGAGCCCACCAGGCTGGCCTTGTCGGCATAGATCTGGTCCGCCGCACTGGCAATGTAATAGGCACCGGAAGCACCGAGGTCGGAAATGACCGCATACACCTTGGTATTGGGGTGCAATGCGCGCAAGCGAACGATCTCGTCGTAAACGTACCCCGACTGCACCGGGCTACCGCCTGGACTGTTGATGCGCAGCACCACGCCCTTGACCTTCGAGTCCTCGAAGGCGGCCCGCAGGCTACCGACAATGTTGTCGGCACTGGCAGGCTCTTTGTCAGCGATCATGCCTTCGATATTGATCAAGGCGGTGTACGCCGAGCCGGCGACAGCGCTTTTTTCCATATCCATCAGCGGCGTGAACAGCGCCAACGCAACAAAGAGATAAGTAAAGGTCAGCAACTTGAAGAAGATGCCCCAGCGACGGGAGCGACGTTGTTCCTGCACGCTGGCGAGCAAGGTTTTTTCCAACAGCTTCCAGCTTTTGCCATCCTCGCTCTCGGCGCTCGCCTTGACGGGTGCTTTCCATTCATCGGTCATGCGTGAATCCCCAGCGAAACTTAAAGGGCCCGCCGGCTCAGCCAGGCGTGCAACTCAGGAAAATGATCAATGGCCAGTCGCGGCTCGAACGCCCGTAGCGCCTCGATCGTTTGCGCCCCGTAGCTGACCGCCACCGACCCCATGCCGGCGTTGCGCGCCATCTGCAGGTCGAATGACGAATCCCCCACCATCAGCGCCTGCTCCGGTCGCACGTTGCAGTGCGTCAGGATCTGCTCGAGCATCAACGGATGCGGCTTGCTGGCGGTTTCGTCTGCGGCACGGGTGATATCGAAATAATCCTCCCAACCATAGGACTTGAGCACTCGATCCAGTCCGCGACGAGCCTTGCCGGTCGCGACAGCCAGGTGATAGCCCTCGGCCCGCAGAGCCTCCAGCGTAACCGCCACGCCATCGAACAATGGTGAAGGCTCGGCGTCCAGCGCGATGTAGTGATCAGCGTAATGCTGGCGGAAAACCACCAGCTCATTGTCGTCAATGTCCGGGTACAGGCTGCGAATGGCTTCTGGCAATCCGAGACCGATGATGCCTTTCACCGCCAAGTCGTCGCATCGGGCAAACGCCATGCGGTCCGAGGCGACATGCATCGCCTCCACGATCCGACCAATGGAGTTGGCCAGAGTGCCGTCCCAATCGAAGATCAGCAACTTGTAGTCAGGATGCACTCAACCGCTCCACGGTCTTGGCCCACATGTCATCCACCGGAGCCTGCAACTTCAGTTCGCCACCATCGGGCAGCGGCACGGTCAGCATATAAGCATGGAGGAACAGGCGCTTGCCGCCCAGGTCGCGGATTTCCTTGGTGAAATCGTCATCGCCGTATTTGCTGTCACCGGCAATGCAATGCCCGGCGTGCAAGGTGTGGACACGGATCTGGTGGGTACGCCCAGTCACGGGCTTGGCCTCGATCAGGGTGGCGAAGTCGTCGAAGCGACGCAGCACCTTGAACACCGTCAGCGCCTCCTTGCCCTCCTCGTTGACTTCGACCATGCGCTCGCCGGAACGCAGGTTGCTCTTGAGCAACGGCGCCCGGACTTGCTTGATGGACGTTTCCCAGCGGCCACGCACCAGCGCCATGTAGCGCTTGTCGACGCCGTCGCCGCGCAATTGCTCGTGCAGGTGACGCAACATGCTGCGCTTCTTGGCGATCATCAGCAGGCCGGAGGTGTCGCGGTCGAGGCGATGGACCAGTTCCAGCTCCTTGGCGTCCGGACGCAACTGACGAAAGGCTTCGATCACACCGAAATTCAGGCCGCTGCCGCCGTGAACCGCAATGCCCGCAGGCTTGTTGATCACGATCAGGGCTTTGTCTTCATAGACAATCGATGCTTCAAGGCGCTGCAGCAGACCCTGGGCCAGGGGCACCGGCTCATCGCGCTCGGGCACGCGAACCGGCGGCACGCGCACGATGTCACCGGCCTGGAGCTTGTATTCGGGCTTGATCCGACCTTTGTTCACCCGCACTTCGCCTTTGCGCAAAATGCGGTAGATCAAGGTCTTGGGCACGCCTTTGAGCCGGGCCAGCAGGAAATTATCGATTCGTTGGCCGGCATATTCCGGCGAGACCTCGAGCAGTTGAACGGCTGGGGTCGAAGGGGCAGTAGTTGTCATGGCGGCGATCATAACAATTTTTTATGGAATTGAAGCACTTAATCATTGCTGCTATAGTCGCGAACGCCGCCAAAAGTGGCTGGACAGTGGACTAACGGTCAAAAACCGGCCCTGACCAACGCAATTCACGAGGACGAGAGGCCGTCCTACGGGGCTTTCGCTACGTAACGGTAGAGTTTTCAGGTGTAACGAGCGCAGGTGACATGAGGCCTGAAATACGCCGCAAAGCAGAGTTTTGACTCGCCTTGCGCGCCACATTCACGGCCAGTTCACAAAGTGCAGTCAGCTGCGAACGACCCCGAGCGAATGCTTCGGAAACAACGCCTAAATTAGCCATGATGCGTGACCTCCCCTTCCGGAGCTCACGGTAAATGCCAACCCGCTGCGGATTCTGCGCGCGGCAGCACCCGAATTATCAGGGATACGTGTAGGGTGGAGATGTACAACCGTCGGACTGTGTAGCACTAGGCTTATATTTAGACGCTTCATCTCGTCCACAGGCGCCGGTTGATTCCTCCTCCTGACTGAGTGCTTGAGTACCAGCAAGCAGGACGCGTCCGTCGCGACTTCGCCATCATTGGGTCGAACTCGCTGGACACTGGAGTGGCCTTGCCATCTCCAGGACGCACCTGACACCGACCGTGAGAAGTCGTGTGTGCCGAACGCCGTTTCCGGCAGCCCGGAAACCGACGGTACTACATGAAAAGAATGCTGATTAACGCAACTCAACCCGAAGAGTTGCGTGTTGCACTGGTAGATGGCCAGCGCCTCTACGACCTGGATATCGAATCCGGTGCACGCGAGCAGAAGAAGGCCAACATCTATAAAGGCCGGATTACTCGCATCGAACCAAGCCTTGAGGCTGCCTTTGTCGATTTCGGCTCCGAGCGCCACGGCTTCCTGCCCCTCAAAGAAATCTCCCGCGAATACTTCAAGAAGGCCCCTGAAGGCCGCGTCAACATCAAGGACGTCCTGAGCGAAGGCCAGGAAGTCATCGTCCAGGTCGAAAAAGAAGAACGTGGTAACAAGGGCGCCGCCCTGACCACCTTCATCAGCCTGGCCGGCCGTTACCTGGTCCTGATGCCGAACAACCCGCGTGCCGGCGGCATCTCCCGCCGCATCGAAGGCGAAGAGCGCAACGAACTGCGTGAAGCCCTCAATGGCTTGGTCGCACCTGCCGACATGGGCCTGATCGTGCGCACTGCCGGCCTGGGCCGCAGCAGCGAAGAAATGCAGTGGGACCTCGATTACCTGCTGCAACTGTGGACCGCCATCAAAGAAGCCTCGCTGGATCGCTCCGCGCCGTTCCTGATCTACCAGGAAAGCAACGTGATCATCCGCGCCATCCGCGATTACCTGCGCCAGGACATCGGCGAAGTGCTGATCGACAGCGTCGAAGCCCAGGACGAAGCCCTGACCTTCATTCGCCAGGTGATGCCGCAGTACGCCAGCAAGATCAAGCTCTACGAAGACAGCGTTCCGCTGTTCAACCGTTTCCAGATCGAAAGCCAGATCGAGACCGCCTTCCAGCGCGTCGTCGAACTGCCGTCCGGCGGCTCCATCGTCATCGACCCGACCGAAGCCCTGGTGTCCATCGACATCAACTCGGCCCGCGCCACCAAAGGCAGCGACATCGAAGAAACCGCCCTGCAGACCAACCTTGAAGCGGCCGAAGAAATTGCCCGTCAGTTGCGCCTGCGCGACATCGGCGGCCTGATCGTCATCGACTTCATCGACATGACCCCGGCCAAGAACCAGCGCGCCGTGGAAGAAAAAGTCCGTGAATGCCTGGAAGCCGACCGCGCCCGCGTACAGGTCGGTCGCATCTCGCGCTTCGGCCTGCTGGAAATGTCCCGTCAGCGCCTGCGTCCATCCCTGGGCGAAAGCAGCGGTATCGTTTGCCCGCGTTGCAACGGCACCGGCATCATCCGTGACGTCGAGTCGCTGTCGCTGGCGATCCTGCGCCTGATCGAAGAAGAAGCCCTGAAAGACCGCACCGCCGAAGTTCGCGCCCAGGTGCCGATCCCGGTGGCCGCGTTCCTGCTCAACGAAAAACGCAACTCGATCACCAAGATCGAACTGCGTACCCGCGCCCGCATCGTCATCCTGCCGAACGATCACCTCGAGACGCCGCACTTCGAAGTGCAGCGCCTGCGCGATGACAGCCCGGAAGCCCACACCAACCAGTCCAGCTACGAAATCGCTGCTGCCGCTGCCGAAGTGGAAGAAGTCCAGCCGGCCGCCGCCGCCACTCGTACCCTGGTTCGCCAGGAAGCCGCGGTCAAGACCGCTCCGGCCCGCGCCAATGCTCCGGTTCCGACCGAAGTGGCCGCTCCGGTTGCCGCCCCGGCCGCTGCACCAGAGCCAAGCCTGTTCAAAGGCCTGGTGAAGTCGCTGGTCAGCCTGTTCGCCACCAAGGAAGAACCTGCTACCCCAGCCGTCGTCGCCAAGCCTGCCACCACCGAGCGTCCTGCCCGCAACGAAGAACGCCGTAACGGTCGCCAACAGACCCGCAACCGCAACGGTCGTCGCGACGAAGAACGCAAACCTCGCGAAGAACGTGCTCCGCGTGAAGAGCGTGCGCCACGTGAGCCGCGTGAAGAGCGTCAGCCGCGCGAAGCCCGTGAGGAAGCGCCAGCCGTAGCCCGCGAAGAACGCGCACCGCGTCCGCCGCGTGAAGAACGCCAGCCGCGCGCACCGCGTGAAGATCGCAAGCCACGTGGCGAGCGTGAAGAACGTGTTCGCGAACTGCGCGAGCCACTGGATGCCGCCCCGGCTGCCACCGCCACCGCCACCGCTGAAGAGCGTCCGGCCCGCCAGCCTCGTGAAGAACGTGCACCGCGTCCTCCACGTGAAGAGCGCCAGCCACGCGCCGAGCAGGCAGCCGCCGCTGCCAGCGAAGAAGAAGTACTGAACACCGAAGAGCAGTTGCAGGAAGACGGCCAGGACACCGCCGAAGGCGATCGTCCACGCCGCCGCTCCCGTGGCCAGCGTCGTCGCAGCAACCGTCGTGAGCGTCAGCGCGATGCCAACGGCAACGTGATCGAAGGTTCGGAAGAGTCCGAGTCCTCCGAAAACGCCGAAGCGCCAAGCGCTGCCGACCTGGCCGCCGGCCTGGCCGTGACTGCGGCCGTAGCCAGCAGCGCGATCAGCGCCCCGGCCGAAGCAGAGGCTCACGAACAAGCCGAACGCGCTACCGCTGCCGTGGAAAGCACGCCGGTTGAAGCGCCTGTGGTCGAAGCCACTACCCCGGTAGAAGCCACTGCTTCGCCAGAAGTGGAAGTCGCCCCGGTCCGTGAAGCCCAGGTTGCTGAAACTGAAGTGGTCGCCGAGCCTGCACCGGTCGTCGAGCAGCCAGTGGTAGCCGCTGAGCCAGCCTTCGAAGCACCGGCCGAGGAAAAGGCACCAGAGCCTGCCCGCGAGGAGCAGACTGCGTTCAACTGGACCGCCGAGCCAGCCGCACCGGCACCTGTTGTCGAGCCTGAACCGACACCAGAGCCCGTGAAAGCGGTCGAGCCAGAAGTGGTCGAACCTGCTCCAGTGGTTGTCGAAGCACCTGCCCCGGTTGAAGAGCCAGCACCTGCCAGCGCCCTGACCGAGAATGGCCGCGCGCCGAACGATCCGCGTGAAGTGCGCCGTCGCAAGCGTGAAGCCGAGCGTCTGCAGAAGGAAGCCGAACAAGCCGCCGCTGCTGCCGCTCAAGCGCCTGCTGCCGAGCCAGCTCCAGCCGTGGAAGAAGTCGCCGAGGCAGCCCCTGCCCCGGTCGCCGAGACCCCGACTGAGTCGGCTCCGGCATTCGACGAACCTCAGCAAACTGCTGAAGAAGTCGCGCCGCGTCACACTGAAGCCCTGGAAAAAGAGCACGAGCCTAAACCTCACGCCTGATTCCACCGCCCAGTAAAAAGCCCCGCCTGGTCATGCCAGGCGGGGCTTTTTTATGCCTTCATACTTATCCACAGTGGGTCTGGGGCCAGGCACAAGACTTATGCCAACTGAAAATCCAATGTGGGAGCCGAGCTTGCTCGCGATGGCGTCGGCTCAGCTTGCATTAATGCTGAATGCCAGACCGCTATCGCGAGCAAGCCCGCTCCCACAGGGCACCCAGGGTCGGACACAAGTCTTATATCCACTGAAAATCCAATGTGGGAGCCGAGCTTGCTCGCGATGGCGCCGGGTCAGCTTGCATCGATAGTGAATGTCAGACCGCTTTCGCGAGCAAGCTCGCTCCCACACAGGGTTCGGCGTCGTTTGTTATTTAAAGGCCAGTGCCTCTGGCACATCGACATCCCAGGTCACGCCTGGGTCATCCACCGGCACTTCGACCACTTGCGCCCCGGCAAACAATACCTTGGCCCCCCGATCGCCGGTCAATGCCATCAGTTTCGGCCCAAACCCACGACCGAACCCCACCGGATGCCCGTACTCACCCGCAAGGACCGGCACACTGATGCCATCCGCACGGATCCCTGCCACCACCTGTTCGATGCTCGACGGCAGGATAAAGGGCATGTCGCCCAACACCATCAGCCAGCCATCAAGATCAGGACAGGCCTGGACGCCTGCGGCAATGCTGTCGCCCAGGCCGGGTGAGTCCAGCTCCACGAAATCGCAGCCATAGGCCTGGGCCATGCGAATGGCTTGCGGCCGGTCCCTGCTCGTCACCAGCAGGCGCTTTTCCAGGGCGGCTGGCAGATTCACCAGCACCTGCTCGATCACCGACCGCACGGCACCGTCACGCCCGGTGCAATCAGCCAGCAATTTATCCTTGTCCGGGCCTGCAATCCGGCGGAAACGGCTGCCCGATCCGGCCGCCAGAATGATCACGCCAATCGACTCGCTCATACGCCCTCCTTGCCCACGGCTCACAGCGGCTTTTTCTGCCGCAGTTCCACGCCATTCTTGATGGCCACGATTTCGGCCAGCAGCGACAAGGCGATTTCCGCCGGGGTGTGGCTGCCGATGTGCAAGCCGATGGGGCCATGCAAGCGTTCAATGGCCTCTGCTGACAAGCCTAGCTGAGCCAGGTTATCCCGGCGCTTCTGGCTGTTGACTCGCGAGCCCAGCGCGCCGACATAAAAAGCCTTGGAATCCAGGGCGGTGAGCAACGCCATGTCGTCCAGGCGTGGGTCATGGGTCAGGGCCACAATGGCGGTGCGCTCGTCGGTCTGGATGCTCAGCACCGCTTCGTCGGGCATCCCCGAGACGAAGCGGCCATGCTGCTCTTCCCAACCGTAGACAAACTCCTTGCGCGGATCGCAGATCAACACTTCGAAATCCAGCAACCGGGCCATTTCCGCCACGTAGCGCGACAGTTGCCCGGCGCCGATCAGCAGCAGCCGCCAACGCGGACCGTATATGGCCCGCAGGACCTGCCCATCGAACACCAGGGCGTCGGTCTTGCTGGCCCGGGTCAGGACCACGTTGCCGCTGGCGACTGTCAGCTCACGGGCGACGATTTCATGGGCCTCGCAGCGTTCCAGCAATTGCGCGACCCAGTGTGGGTCGCCCACCCGCTCTTCGGTCAGACGCAGGGTGCCACCGCACGGCAGGCCGAAGCGCGCCGCCTCTTCGCGGGTGACGCCATAGGTGATCAGTTGCACCGGCGGACCGTCCGCCGGAATGCGACCGTCGTGCAGCCGAGCGATCAGGTCATCCTCGACACAACCTCCCGACACCGAACCAATCACCACGCCATCTTCGCGCAGGGCCAGCATCGCCCCCGGCGGCCTTGGCGCGGTGCCCCAGGTCTGGACCACAGTGAACAGCACCACCCGCTGCCCGGCGCGGCGCCACTCAAGCACGCTGCGCAGGACGTTCAGATCAACGCTGTCCATCAGGCCTTCGCCTGCTGCCAGCCCTGCAGCTGATAGCGCACGGGCAGGCTACGAATACGCTTACCGGTGGCGGCGAAAATCGCGTTGCACAGCGCCGGCGCAATCGGCGGCACGCCCGGCTCGCCAACACCGCCCAACGGCACCTCACCTGGCGGCGTGACCAGATGCACCGCCACTTCCTTGGGCGCCAGGGACATGCGCGCCACTTCGTACATATGGAAATTGTCCTGCTGCACCTTGCCGTCCTTGAAGCTGATTTCACCGACCATGGCATTGCCCAGGCCCATGACACAGGCGCCTTCGAACTGGGAACGGATGCGTTCGGGATTGATCTGCGGACCGCAATCCACGGCGATGTCCGCCTTGTGCACAATCACCGTGCCGTCGTCCTTGACCTCCACTTCGATCACCGCCGCCACGTAAGTGACGAAGCTGTAATGCACCGCCAACCCCAGGCCACGGCCCTTGGGCAGCTCCCGCCCCCAACCGGCGGCCTTGGCAGCGGTTTCCAGCACCGTGCGAATCCGCGCGGTATCAATCGGATAACGCTCGGGGGATTCGCCATAGTTCCATTCTTCGCTCAAGGTACGCGGATCGATCTTACGGTCCGGCCCGAGCAATTTGACCTGGTACTTCAGCGGATCCTGGCCGGCCTTGTGGGCCAATTCATCGATGAAACTCTGGATCGCGAAACCGTGGGGGATGTTCGACACCGAGCGATACCAACCCACCCGGGCATGGGCCACCGCTTCGGGATTCTCCAGGCGCAGGTTCGGGATGGCATAGGCCATGTTGGTCACGCCCATGCCTATTTCGAACGGCGCCTCGTGGGTCATGCCCGGCGCAAACAGTGCGGTGATGCTCGGGGCTACGGTGCGGTGCAACCAGCCGGACGGCATACCGTCCTGGTTCAGGCCGGCCTTGAGGTATTCGGCCGAGACGGTGTGGAAATACGAGTGATGGATGTCGTCTTCACGGGTCCACTGCACCCGTACAGCCTGGCCGGGAAATTCCTTGGCGAGCACGGCCGCTTCGACGACAAAATCGGGTTTGGACTTGCGTCCGAAACCGCCGCCCAGCAACGTGATGTTCACCGTGACCTTCTCGAAAGGAATGCCCAGGCGTTCAGCGACACGTTCACGGGTCACCTGCGGGGCCTGGCTCGGTGCCCAGGCCTCGCATTGGCCGTCCTTGAACCGGGCGACGGCAACCATCGGCTCCATGGGTGATTGGGACAGGTGCGGCAAGTAATACGCCGCTTCCAACGTCGAATCAGCCTTGGCCAGCGCGTCGTCGAGATCGCCGCTGCTGCGCACGACTTTTCCGGGCTTGAGGGCCGCCGCTTCCAGCTCCTTGCGATAGGCAATGGAGTCATAACCGGCATTCGGGCCATCGTCCCATTGGATTTTCAACGCTTCGCGGCCCTTGATCGCCGCCCAGGTGTTCTTCGCCACCACCGCCACGCCGCCCAACGGCTGGAATTCCGAGGGCAGCGGGCGCCCTTCGATCTGCACCACCTTGACCACGCCCGGTACCTTGAGCGCCGCGCTGCTGTCCACGCTCTTGACCTTGCCACCATAGACCGGCGGACGCGCGATGACGGCGTAGAGCATGCCGTCGAAATGCACATCGGCACCAAACACGGCACGACCGTTGACGATGTCTGCGCCATCGATGGCCCGGCTCGCCTCCTTGCCGATGTAGCGGAACTCCGAAGGCGACTTGAGGCGCAAGCTGTCACGCCCCGGCACCGGCAAGGCACTGGCAGCAGCGGCCAACTCGCCATAGCCCAGTTCACGCCCCGAAGGCTGGTGCAGCACTTTGTGCAGTTGCGCACGGCATTCACTCACTGGCACCTTCCACTGCGCAGCGGCGGCCAGTTCCAGCAGGGTCCGGGCGGCGGCACCGCATCGGCGCATCGGCTCGTACCAATGACGCATGCTGCGCGAGCCGTCGGTGTCCTGGTTGCCGAAGCGCGCCTCATCGGCCGGCGCCTGTTGCACCTTCACACGCGCCCAGTCGGCCTCCAGCTCATCGGCCACGACCATGCTCAGGCTGGTGCGCACACCCTGGCCCATTTCCGAACGGTTGCAGATCACGGTCACGCTGCCATCGGCGGCAATGCTGACGTACACCTTCGGGTCGTCGACCGCGCCATGGGGCATGCCCTCGGCGCCGAATTTCTTTTCCTCGGCAAAGGCCTCCGGCAGGCCCCAAGTGGCCGCCAGCACCAGCACACCGGTGGCACTCGCGCCCTTGAGGAAGCCACGGCGGCTGAGGTTGCTCAGCACGAAATCATCGGGCAAGCGGCTCATGCCTTGGCCTCCTTCAGGTGAGTGGAGGCCTGGCGGATCGCGGTCTTGATCCGGTTGTAGGTGCCGCAGCGGCAGAGGTTGCCGACCATGGCTTCTTCGATCTGCTCATCGCTCGGGTTGGGGTTGGTCTTGAGCAAAGCGGTGGCGGACATGATCTGCCCGCCCTGGCAGTAACCGCACTGGGCCACGGCAGTCTCGAGCCAGGCCTTCTGGACGACCTGCCCGACCGGGTCAGTGTGCAGCCCGTCGATGGTGCTGATGTCCTGCCCCTTCACCGAGCCGATGGGCGTGATGCAACTGCGCGCCGGGGCGCCGTCGATGTGGATGGTGCAGGCGCCGCACAGGCCCATGCCGCAGCCGAATTTGGTGCCGTTGTAACCGGCCACATCCCGGATAGCCCACAGCAGCGGCATGTCCTCTGTCACATCCAGTTGATGGTCTTTTCCATTGAGTTTCAGGGTAATCATGGGCACGCCCGCATAGTGATCGAGTTATGGGGTCGAGCAATCTGCCGCCGGGTTGACGGTTCGGTTGTCGCAGACTGACTCAGGCTGATCGGGCTCTCTTATGCCGGCGCACGCAGGCGTCTGCATCGGGCCTTTAGGATGCGATGGTCGCATCGTTAGGAGGCTAAATTAACCCAGGATCACGCAAAACGCCCTGCACAATCCTGCACAAATGCTTGTGTGCAGGGTGTGCAGGGCGTTTTTCAGGCGCTTGCGTGAAAGTCGCTCAGTACCGATTGGGTTCCATTTCCAGCTCGACCTGGAAACGTTCGGCAATGTCTTTCTGGATGCGCAGGGCCAGGTCCAGAAGTTGCGGGCCCGTGGCGTTGCCGTAGTTGACCAGCACCAACGCCTGCAACTTGTGCACCCCGGCATCGCCTTCGCGAAAGCCCTTCCAGCCGGCCCGTTCGATCAGCCAGCCGGCAGCGATTTTCATCTGCCCCTCAGGCTGTGGATAAGCCACCAGGTCAGGGTATTGCAGCTTTAAGTGCGCCACATGCGTGGCCGGCACCAGCGGGTTCTTGAAGAAGCTGCCGGCATTGCCCAGCACCGCCGGGTCCGGGAGTTTTTCGCTGCGGATGCTGCAAATGGCCCGGCTCACATCGGTAGGTGTTGCCTGCTCGATGCCCTGCTCGGTCAATCGCTGGCGCACCGGGCCGTATTCCAGATGCAAGTGCGCGGCGCGGCTGAGGGCAAAACGCACCCGCAGGATCAACCAGCGACCCGCTTGCTGTTTGAACAGGCTGTCGCGATAAGCGAACCGACAGTCTTCAAGGCTGAAATCGCGCAGCTCGCCGGTCTGGCGATCCAGCGCGGTGAGGCCGGCGAAGACATCCTTGATCTCCACACCGTAGGCGCCGATGTTTTGCATCGGTGCCGCGCCCACAGTGCCGGGGATCAGGCTGAGATTCTCCAACCCGGACCAGCCCTGCGCCAGCGTGTGCTGGACGAACGGGTGCCAGGGCTCCCCTGCTTCGGCTTCGACCACTACGCGTTCGCCGTCATCGCTGAGCAGGCGAATACCGTGGCTGGCCATGCGCAGCACCAGCGCGTCGATGTCGCCGGTCAGCAGCAGGTTGCTGCCGCCGCCGATGACCAACAATGGCACGGCATGCTCGGTGGCATAGGCCAGCGCCTGGCGAACATCGCCATCGCTGTGGGCTTCGGCGAACAGCCGGGCGCTGACGTCCACACCGAAACTGTTGAAGGGCTTGAGGCTGACGCCCGCCCGCACCTGCAAGGTCATAACCGCCCCTTCAATTCGATCACCAGGCGATCCGTGGCGCGCTCGATCAAGTCCAGCACTTGCTCGAAGCCTTGCTCGCCGTCGTAATACGGGTCCGGCACATCGTCGAGTTCAGCCTCGTAGCGCCGCAGGAACAGGTCCAGCTCGGCCCTGCCATTGGCCGGTTGCAGGGCCTTGAGGTTGCGCAGGTTGCTGCTGTCCATCGCCAGGATCAGGTCATAGGCGGCGAAATCAGCGCGGGTCACCTGTTGCGCGCGCTGGGCCGACAAGTCGTAGCCACGCTTCAGGGCCGCCGCCTGGCTGCGCTTGTCAGGAGCCTTGCCGACGTGCCAGTCACCAGTGCCGGCGGAAGCGACTTCCACCTGGCCGGCCAGCCCGGCCTCACGCAACTTGTGGCGCAGGATGCCTTCGGCGGTGGGCGAGCGGCAGATGTTGCCGAGGCAGACGAACAGGACCCGCATCAAGCCTCCAGCAGGCGACGAACGCGCTCGAGGTCTTCGGCGGTGTCGACACCGGTCGGCGGGGCGATCAGCGCATCGGCGACGTGGATCCGCACGCCGTGCCACAGGGCACGCAGCTGTTCCAGGGCTTCAGTGTTTTCCAGCCAGCACGGGCCCCAGGCGACGAAGTCCTGGAGGAAGCCGGCGCGGTAGGCATAGATGCCGATGTGGCGGCGGTATGGCACGCCTTCCGGCATCACGTCACGGCTTTGGACGAATGCGTCCCGCGCCCAGGGCAACGTCGCGCGGCTGAAGGTCAACGCCAGGCCATTGAGGTCGCTGACCACCTTGACCACGTTGGGGTTGAACAGCGTCTGCACATCCTCGATCGGCTCGGCCAGGGTGGCCATGCGCGCCTCGGTGTGGGCCGCGAGGTTGGCGGCGACCTGATCGATCACGCTCGGCGGGATCAACGGCTCGTCACCTTGCACATTGACCACGATCGCGTCGGCGGCAAGACCGAGTTTCGCCGCGACCTCCGCCAGGCGGTCAGTGCCGGAATTATGGTCTTCACGGGTCAGGACGACTTCGGCGCCAAAGCCTTTGCAGGCCTCGACGATGCGCGCATCGTCAGTCGCCACCACCACTCGCTGGGCGCTGCTTTTGCAAGCCTGCTCCCAGACGTGCTGGATCATCGGCTTGCCGGCAATCGACAGCAACGGCTTGCCGGGCAGCCGCGTCGAAGCGAAACGCGACGGAATGACAACGGTAAAGGCTGCGGTCATTTATCCAGGCGCTCGTCGGTGGTCAGGGTGCGGGCTTCGCTTTCGAGCATCACCGGGATGCCGTCGCGAATCGGGTAGGCCAGGCCGGCGCCCTTGCTGATCAGTTCGGTCTTGTCGGCGCTGAGCTTGAGCGGGCCTTTGCAGACCGGGCAGGCCAGAATGTCGAGCAGTTTGGTGTCCATGGAGTTCCCCTGGATAAAAGGTTTAAGACAAGAGCCGATCCGGCAACAGGCGCATCAACTGCGTATCGAACCAGGCCGCGAAGGCCGGTGACGGCGCGGCGTCTACCGCCAGGTACCACCAGTCGGAGGCGGCGAAGGCACGGCATTTGACCGCGTCTTTTTCCGTCATGACCACCGGCAGCGATGGCGTGAAATTCAAGGCCTGGGCGCTGTATTCGGCGTGGTCGGCAAACCCATGCGGTATTGGCCGCCAGTGTAGCGTTTCGAGGGTCTTGAAGAAACGCTGGGGATTGCCGATGCCGGCCACGGCATGCAGGGCCTGGCCGGGTGGAAAATGGTCGAGGGGGCGCCGTTCGCCGCTGACCAGGTTCACCAGCTCGGTGGGGCGCAATTGGAAGGCAAAGCCGTCTTCGCGGTCGGCACTGGCGCCGTTGTATAGCACGGCGTCGACCGATTGCAGGCGCTCGACCGGCTCGCGCAACGGCCCGGCGGGCAGGCAACGGCGGTTGCCCAGGCCGCGGGCGTTGTCGATCAGCACCAGTTCAAGGTCCCGGGCCATTCGATAATGCTGCATGCCGTCGTCGGACAGGATCAGGTCCAGCGGTTCGGCCTCCAGCAGCGCCTGGACCGCGCGACTGCGATCGGGGTCGATCATCAACGGCACACCGGTGCGCTGGACGATCAACAGCGGTTCATCACCCGCGACGTCGGCGCCCTGCTCGGCCGTTACCCGCCAAGGCAGTTGCGGTGGCTTGGCGCCGTAACCCCGGCTGACCACCCCGACCCGCAGGCCACTGCGCTGGCAGTGCTGGATCATCCACAGGATCAACGGCGTCTTGCCGGTACCGCCAACCGTAATATTGCCGACCACCACCAACGGCACGGGGGGCTGGTAGATCTGGCCCTCACCCGCCAGGAAACGCTCGCGCTTGCCCACCACCACCCGGCGGTACAACCACTCCAGCGGCCGCAGCAGGGTCAGGGCCGGGTGGCCTTCGTACCACGCGGCAAGCAATCGATCGGACATGGCCATCAGGGTACGGGGGCCGCCTCGACCGTGGTCATGCGCAGATGGCTGAAACCGAGCTTGCCGGCCGCGTCCATGGCGGTAATCACTGATTGATGAGGGGTCTTGCCGTCGGCGCTGATGGACAGCGGCAGGTTGGTGTCGCCGCCAGACTCTTTCTGCAGGGCCTCGATCAGGCTCGCCAGGTCGCTCTTGGGCAGCAATTGGTTATTCACCGAGAACGCCCCTTCGGCGCTGATGGTGATTTCCAGGTTCTTCAGTTGCTGGTCTTCAGCCGGCGAGCCGCTAATGGCCTGCGGTAATTCAACCTTGAGCTGGGTTTCCCGGGTGAACGTGGTGGTCACGACGAAAAACAGCAGCAGGATGAACACCACGTCGATCAGCGACGCGAGGTTGATCTCGATGTTTTCCCGTGGCTTGCGGCGGAATTTCACTTCTTGCCCCCAGCCAGGTCCACGTCACGGTCACCTTGCACCACCTCGACCAGCTTGATCGCTTCCTGCTCCATGCCCACCACCAACTCGTCGACGCGGCGTTGCAGGAACCGATGGAAGAACACGGCCGGAATACCCACCATCAGGCCGGCGGCGGTGGTGATCAGGGCCTTGGAAATGCCCCCTGCCAGTACCGCGGCGTTAGTGGTCATGCCGGAGCCGGTAAACGCACTGAAGATGTCGATCATGCCCAGCACCGTACCCAGCAGGCCCAGCAGCGGGGACATGGCGGCGATAGTGCCCAGGGTATTGATGTAGCGCTCCAGCTCATGGATGACCCGGGCGGCAGCTTCCTCGATGCACTCCTTCATGATCTCGCGACCATGCTTGGAGTTCGCCAGGCCGGCGGCGAGGACTTCCCCCAGCGGTGAACTGGCTCGCAGCTCCTTGAGCTTGTCCTTGTTCAGCTGCTTGTCCTTGATCCAGACCCAGACCTGCCCGAGCAGATGCTCCGGGGTCACGCGGCTGGCCCGCAGGGTCCACAGGCGTTCGGCAACGATACCCAGTGCCGCGATGGAACTCAGAATGATCGGCAACATCATCCAGCCGCCGGATTTGACCAATTCCCACACAGTGACTGCCCCCTCGAAAAAGTGCGCCACTTTATCACACAGACTCGCCTTGCAGACCCGCCCCAGCGATAAGCGCATCACCCGGTTGCGCTGGGTCAATATTGCCCTGGTGGCCCGACGGCTGGCGGATCGCGCCAGTAGCGGCGGTGCCCGGCCTCGGTGCGCGGCAGCTCGAAAGCCCCCAGTTGCAGACGAATGGCGCCCTGCTCGGCGCTGTCGTAGACCGCCAGGCCCGAGCGTCGATACCGGGCCATCACCTGGGGATGAGGGTGGCCGAACGCGTTGCCCTGCCCTCGGGAGATCAATACCGAATGCGGCTGGAGACGTGACAGCAACGCCATCGACGACGAACTGCGGCTACCGTGATGCGGCGCGGCCAGCCACTGGATCGGCGCCGCCAGGGACTCATCGAGCAAGGCCCGCTCGGCATGGGTGTCGATATCGCCAGTCAGCAGCAGGCGTTCGCCGCCGGCCTCCACCAGCAGGACGCAGGACTTCTGGTTGCTTTCAACGGCAGAGGCCCACCGCCACAGCTCGAACCTGACCCCGTCCCATTCCCAACGCCGACCGCTTTCACAAGGTCCGGCCAGCAGCTCGGCGGGCAGCGCGTCGGGATCGCCGCTGATGACTTCCATCGTCGGCAGCCCATTGCGCACGGCGCGGGCACCGCCAGCGTGATCGGCGTCGGCATGGCTGAGCAGCATCAGGTCCAAACCGCGCACCCCCAGTTTGCGCAACGTCGGCAATACGACGCGTTCGCCCACATCAGCTTCGCCAAAGCGCGGCCCGGCGTCGTAAAGCAGGCTGTGATGCCGGGTCCGTACCAGCACCGCCAGCCCTTGTCCCACGTCCAGTTGCCAGATCTCGGCGTGCCGTTGGGGCAGGTGCTCTCGCGGTGGAAACACCATCAGCAACACCATTGGCCACCCCAGCACACGTAGCGGCACACCTTTGGGTAGCAGCAGCAAAAAAGCACCGAAGGCCGCGATAGCCAAGACCCAGGGCGGGACCGCAGCAGGGACCCAGGCCGGCATTCGTCCGGCAACCAGCGTCAGCCCCTTGAACAGCAGATCAAGCAGCCCGCCAGCGATCCACAGCAGGCCTTCGCCCAAGAGCGGCACCGGCAACAACGCCGTGCCGAGCAACGCCGGCGGCAAGACCAACAGGCTGATCCAGGGCACCGCGACCAGGTTCACCAGCGGCCCGCTGAGGCTGACCGGCAAGCCTACGATCAACAACAACGGACACAGGCCGACCGCGACCAGCCACTGGGCACGGGTCCAGGTTTGCCACCAGCGCCACGGCCCCAGGCGGCCGCCAAAGGTGAACATCAAGATGGCGACGGCCGCAAACGACAACCAGAACCCCGGCCGCAGGCTGGCAAGCGGGTCGAACACCAGCACCCCGACGAAGGCCAGCAGCCAGGCCCACCACGGATCTGGCTGTTTGAAACGCAAGCGCCACAACAGCACCAGGCCGATCATCGCGCAGGCTCGCCGCACCGGCACCTCGAAGCCGGCGAGCAAGCCGTAGCCCAGGGCGGCGCAGAAGGCCAGCGCACAGGCCCAAGGCAACCAGGCCAGACCGACCGGCCACAGGCCATAACGCGCCGCACCGGCCACCAACAGGTACACCAGGCCGGCGAGCAAGCCGATGTGTTGCCCGGAGATCACCAGCAAGTGGACGGTGCCGGTGTCTTGCAGCACCTGCCAATCCTCGCGACTCAGCCCACCGCCGTCGCCCAGGACCAGCGCCGCCAGCGCACCGGAGCGGCCGTGGGCATCGACCTGTGCCAGCGCCTGGCGCACCTCGTCGCGCCAGGCGCCCCGGGCCGCTTGCAGGAGACGACCGTCCTTGATCGTACCGGTCGCGCCGATACCTCGGCTCAACAACCAGGCGGCATAGTCGAAGCCGTGTGGGTTCAGCAGCCCGGCGGGCCGTTTGAGCTTCACCGCCAATCGCCAGCGTTCGCCGCTATTGATGGGCGGGCCACCGAACCAGGCGAGGCGCAGCGTTGTCGGTAATCGGGTACGACGTGAATGGGCATCGGCCAGTTCGAAGCGCACCACGCCATCGCCCTGTTGCGGCAAACCGACGACGCGCCCCTCGACCCAGCGGGTTTCGCCGTCGAGCGCGGCGGGCAACCGATCGTCCAGCGCACACTGCGCCGACAGGCAGGCCCAGGCCAGCCCGAACAGGAAAAAACCCAGCGGGTAGCTTCGAAACGGCAACGCCATCAGCGCCAGCACCGGCATGACTGCAATCAGCCACAGCGGCGGCAGTGCCGGTAAAAAAATCGGGGCCAACAGCCCCAGTGCAAACGCGACTAATCCTGTGCGCATAACCCGTCCTTGAGAGTGCCCTGTTCAGGCATAGACGGTCAGCGGCACCGCTGGCGTTATCAATTGTCACAAAGTCTGAATCTGTCAGCCGTAGAATCCAGACATACTTGCGGCCTTACTGCGTTGAACCGACCGAGAAGCCTTATGCCCCGGCGCCTATTCAAACGTTACATGCCAGACCCAGAGAGCATTCGGGAACATAAATCCTTACGTTTTCTCGGCACCCTGTTGCACGATCCCAACCTTTGGCACCTCAATCGACACTCTGTGGCCCGGGCAATGGCCGTCGGTCTGTTTGCCGCGTTCTTGCCGATCCCGTTGCAAATGTTGCTGGCCGCCGCCTTGGCCATCACGGTGCGCGGCAACATGCCGATTGCGGTGAGCCTGGTGTGGCTGACCAATCCGATCACCATGCCGGCGGTGTTCTTCTGCACTTACCAGACCGGCGCCTGGCTGATGGACGTGCCCGCCCGGACACTGCCCGAAGAACTGACCTGGGAATGGATCAGCGGCCAGTTGTCCACCTTGTGGCAGCCGTTCCTGCTCGGCTCGGTGGTGACCGGCCTGGTACTCGGCGCCCTCGCCTACTTCGTCACCATGAGTTACTGGCGCTGGTGGGTAGCCCGACAGTGGAGGCGGCGCAAGAAAAGCCGGATGTGAAATACAAAAAGGCCTCCTGGGAATGGAGGCCTTTTTTTGTGGTGTTCTTACTGGCCTCTTCGCGAGCAAGCCCGCTCCCACACTGATCTATGTCGAACGCTAATCTTGCGTTCACTGAATATCGAGTGTGGGAGCGGGCTTGCTCGCGAAGAAGGCGACGCGGTCTTGTCAGGTACGCATCCCGCGCCCGCTGACCAGCAACCGCGCGCAACCGATGTAAAGCACCACGGTCGCCACCAGCATGAAGGTAATCGCGATGCTGATCTTGATGTCCGATACCCCGAGGATGCCGTAGCGAAAGGCGTTGACCATGTGCAGCACCGGGTTGGCCAAGGACACGGTCTGCCAGAACGGTGGCAGCAAGGAGATCGAGTAGAACACCCCGCCCAGGTAGGTCAGCGGCGTGAGCACGAATGTCGGGATGATGGAGATGTCATCGAAGTTGCGCGCAAACACGGCGTTGATGAAACCCAGCAGCGAAAAGATCGTGGCCGTGAACACCACCACCAATACCGTTACCCCCAGGTGATGCACCTGCAAATCGGTGAAGAACAACGACAGCAGGGTCACGATCAGGCCCACCGCCAAACCGCGCAGCACACCGCCCAGGGTGTAGCCGATAAGGATCGTATGGGGCGACACCGGCGAGACCATCAGCTCTTCGATCGAGCGCTGGAATTTGCTGCCGAAGAAACTCGACACCACGTTGCCGTAGGAGTTGGTGATCACCGACATCATGATCAGCCCCGGCACGATGTAGTCCATGTACGTGAAGCCGCCCATATCGCCGATCTGCCGGCCGATCAGGTTACCGAAGATCACGAAGTACAAGACCATGGTGATGGCCGGTGGCAGCAGCGTCTGCGGCCAGATCCGCATGAAGCGCCGGACTTCACGGTAAACGATGGTATTGAGGGCGATGAGGTTGGGGCGCAGCTCGGAACTCATGCTCATACCGCCACCTTCGCCAGATTTTTCTCCACCAGGGACACGAACAACTCCTCGAGGCGATTGGTTTTGTTGCGCAGGCTCTGCACTTCAATGTTCTGCAGGGCCAACTGGGCGAACAGCGCGGTGATACCCACGGCTTTGTCCACCTGGACTTCCAGGGTGTGACTGTCCACCAGGCGAGCCGGATAGCCAATGAGCTGCGGGACCACTTGCAGATCATTTTTCAAATCCAGCAGGAAGGTTTCCACATGCAGTTGGCTGAGCAACTGGCGCATGCTGGTGTTCTCGACGATGGTGCCGTGGTCGATGATGCCGATGTTGCGGCACAACTGCTCAGCCTCTTCCAGGTAATGGGTGGTGAGGATGATGGTGATGCCTTTCTGGTTCAGCTCGGTCAGGAAACTCCACATCGAACGACGCAGTTCGATGTCCACGCCGGCAGTCGGCTCGTCGAGGATCAGCAGGCGCGGCTCATGCACCAGCGCGCGAGCAATCATCAGGCGCCGCTTCATGCCGCCGGACAGTGAACGGGACGGCACATCGCGCTTGTCCCACAGGCCCAGTTGGGTCAGGTACTGCTCGGCGCGCTCGTTGGCGATCTTCGGCGGGATGCCATAGTAACCCGCCTGGGTCACAACGATGTCGAAGGTCTTTTCGAACTGGTTGAAGTTGAATTCCTGGGGCACCACGCCGATGCAACGCTTGAGAGCGGCGGGCTCGCGGTCCAGGTCATGACCAAAGATGTTCACCGTGCCGCTGGTCTTGTTCACCAGCGTGGAAAGAATACCAATGGTGGTGGATTTGCCGGCGCCATTGGGGCCGAGCAAGGCAAAAAAGTCACCTTCGGCGACGTCCAGATCGATACCACTCAAGGCCTGGAAACCGTTGCCGTAGGTTTTGGTTAGCTGCCGGATGGACAGAGCGGAACTCATATCGGATTACGCACCAAGAAGGGAGGGAAGAAAAGAATAGATAAGGGCGGGCGGCGAGCAATACAACCACGGCGCACGAAGGCAATGGTGCTTGGCGTCACCGCACAAGTACAGTCAAGTGTGTCGATAGTAAGTATTAAGTCAACGCGGTCATGACAGCCTTGCGGTAGGCCGCACGCTCCTGCAACCGCGCGTACCAGGCCTGCACACCGGGCAGCTCGGCGCGCTGGATGGGCATCTCGAACCAGGCATAAATGAAACTGCCCAGGGGAATGTCACCCATGCCGATTTCATTACCTGACAGGTAGGGCTGCTCACTCAAGGTCTGCTCGACCATCGCCAGCAAGTCATCGCACTCCTTGATCGCCGCGTTGATGGCCGCCCAGTCCTGTTGCTCGGTCGGGGTGCGCAAGACGCCCCAGAACACGGTGCGAAACGGTGCGGCAAAACTGGAAGTGGTCCAGTCCATCCACTTTTCAGCCTGGGCCCGTGCCTGTACGTCAGCGGGATACCAGGCCGAACCCGACGCATGACGAGCAGCCAGGTAACGCACGATGGCGTTGGACTCCCAGAGCACGAAGCCGTCGTCCTCGATCATCGGCACGCGGCCGTTGGGGTTTTTCGCACGGTACTCGGGCGTATCCACCACACCGAATGCCCCGCCCGCATCAATGGCCTCGTAGGCCAGCGCCAACTCTTCTGCGCACCACAACGCCTTGCGCACATTCGATGAATTTTTCCGGCCCCATATCTTCAGCATCACGGCGTCCTCGATGGATAAATGCCGCAGCAGCATACGCCGGATCAGGCACGACTCAAATCGCCCTGCATGTCACCGAGCAAGAGTGGCACCTGCTCGCCGAACAGGTGCGGGTAGCATTTCTCCAGGTGTTCGAAGAAGAGCGCCTCGGGCACATCGGCGAATGGGCCGTGGTCGGTAACGTACTCCATCAGCTTTGCCCCTTGTCGATTGAACGGGTGGAAAACGCTGTCGTGGCGACCGTCGAATTCCAGCGGGGCCACGTCGAACAACTCGCACAGCCCCTGGTTGAATGCCGGCGTGGCCTTGACCCAGCGGTCGTTCAGGTACAGCTCGGTATAACCGTGCATGGCGAACACGTCGCTCTTGAGCAATTCCAGCAGGCGCGGCGTAGACAGGTGATTGCGCACATCCGCCAGGCCGATGCGCGCCGGGATGCCGCAATGCCGGGCGCAGCCGGCCAGCAAGGTAGCCTTGGGCACGCAGTAACTTTCGCCTGCGGCCAGCGCGTAGCTGCCGCGCAGGGTCGCCGGGTCGCGACTGAAGGTATAGGGGTTGTAGCGCACCGCCTCGCGCACGGCGTAATACAGGCTGACCGCCTGGGCCAGCGGGTCGCGGTCGGTGCCACGGTGGGTTTCGGTGAACGCGATGACCGCAGGGTGATCGCTGTCGATGAAGGGGCCGGGGTTCAGGTATTGCTGCATAAAAGGAAGGCCTCTCAAAAAACATCACAACCTGTAGGAGCTGTGTAGGAGCTGTGTAGGAGCTGTCGAGTGCAACGAGGCTGCGATCTTTCCCCAGACAATTGCATCCTGAGCGAAAGACCGACAGAGCAAGATCAAGATCAAAAGATCGCAGCCTTCGGCAGCTCCTACGGGGGGCTTGCCTCGAGTTTATCCGCAGCCCCCGGCCAGCGATAACGGCATTCCGGCCAAACAATGGCGTTTTCTCACCTTGTTAACGAACGATTTCCCACGGCTGTTGCCAACCAGACTGGCGCAATGCACCCAGGGTTTCCCACGAAATCAATCACATCGCGCTGACCGCCGGTTTTGCAGATGCCGTCTAAGCTCTGAAGGTCGGTTTTGCCTTGGTTCACGGAGGATTACATATGCTGTTGTTGTGGATACTGGTCCTGGTCGTCGGGATCGCCTGGCTGGCGCACCGGCGCACCGACCCGCTGCCCGCGCTGGGGATCGTCGCGGTCTATCTGTTGGCCATGGGCATTTTCAGCCATGCGCCCGGCTGGCTGCTGCTGATCCTCTGGGTGGTACTCGCCGCCGTCGCGGCCCCGCTGCTGCTACCGGACCTGCGCCGCAAGTGTTTCAGCGCGCCGATGTTCGACTGGTTCCAGAAAACCCTGCCGCCCATGTCCGAGACCGAGCGCGACGCCATCGATGCCGGCACAGTGTGGTGGGACGGCGAACTGTTCAGCGGTCGCCCGGACTGGGACTTGCTGCTGGCCTACCCCAAGGTGCAACTGACCGAGGAAGAGCAGGCGTTCCTCGACGGCCCCACCGAAGCCCTCTGCGCAATGGTCAGCGACTGGCAGATCGGCCAGGCCATGGACCTGCCGCCTGAAGCCTGGGCTCATATAAAGGAGCACGGGTTCTTCGCACTGATCATTCCCAAGGAATACGGCGGCAAGGGGTTCTCCGCCTATGCCCACTCCCAGGTGGCGATGAAACTGGCCACGCGCAGCGGCGACCTGGCTTCCACCGTGATGGTCCCCAACTCCCTCGGCCCGGCAGAACTGCTGCTGCACTATGGCACCGATGAACAACGCGACCATTACCTGCCGCGACTGGCCCGTGGCGACGACATTCCCTGCTTCGCCCTGACCGGGCCGTTGGCCGGCTCCGACGCCGGGGCGATGCCCGACACCGGCATCATCTGCAAGGGTGAATGGGAAGGCCAGGAAACATTGGGCCTGCGCCTGAACTGGGAAAAGCGCTACATCACCCTTGGCCCGGTGGCCACCCTCCTCGGCCTGGCCTTCAAGGCGTATGACCCCGACCACCTGCTAGGTGAGGAAGAAGACCTGGGCATCAGCCTCGCCTTGATTCCCACCGACACCCCTGGCGTGCATATCGGCCGCCGTCACCTGCCCCTTGGCGCCGCGTTCATGAATGGGCCGAACTGGGGCAAGGACGTATTCATCCCGCTGGACTTCCTCATTGGCGGCCAGGACATGCTCGGCAAGGGCTGGATGATGCTGATGAACTGCCTGTCGGTCGGGCGCTCGATTTCCCTGCCGGCGGTGGGCACCGGTGCCGCGAAGTTCACCAGCCTGGTAACGGGCCAGTACGCCCAGGTGCGCGAGCAATTCAATGTACCGTTGTCGGCGTTCGAAGGTATCCAGGAGGCCATGGCGCGCATCGGTGGCAACGCCTGGATGATGGATGCTGCACGCATGCTGACCGCCAACGCGGTAGACCTGGGGGAAAAGCCTTCGGTGCTGTCGGCCATTCTCAAGTACCACCTGACCGAACGCGGCCGCGAGTGCATCAGCCACGCCATGGACGTGCATGGCGGCAAGGGCATCATCATGGGCCCGAACAATTACCTGGGTCGCAGCTGGCAAGGTGCGCCGATCTTCATCACGGTCGAAGGCGCGAACATCCTGTCGCGCAACCTGATGATCTTTGGCCAGGGCGCCATTCGCTGCCATCCGTTCGTGCTCAAGGAAATGGCCCTGGCAAGCCGTGAAGACAAGGACCAGGCGCTGGTCGAGTTCGACGCCTTGTTGCTCAAGCACATTGGTTTTGCCGTGAGTAACGCCGCCAGCACCCTGGTGCTCAACCTGGGCCTGGGGCATTTCGAGAAGGCCCCCGGCAATGCCTTGAGCCAGGGATATTTCCGCGCCCTCAACCGGCAGGCAGCGGCATTTGCCCTGCTGGCGGACTTGAGCATGATGCTGCTGGGGGGGGAACTCAAACGCCGGGAGCGCTTGTCGGCCCGCCTGGGCGACGTCTTGAGCAACCTGTACCTGGCGTCCGCCGCGCTCAAGCGCTATCACGACCTGGACTCGCCGGACCACATGAAGCCGCTGTTCACCTGGGCCATGGAGGAAAGCCTGGGCCAGTCGGAGCGTGCGCTGGATGAACTGCTGAGCAACTTTCCGAACCGGGTGCTGGGTTGCCTGTTGCGCCTGGTGGTGTTCCCCTTCGGTCGTCGTCACAAGGGCCCGAGCGACAAACTCGACGCCGAGGTGGCGGCGGTCATCGGCCGGCCCAAGGGTGACCCGACCCTCGAAGAGTTGCTACAGGGCTGCTATCGCCCGCAATCGACCGACGATCCGGTGGGCGCCCTGCAACACGCCGCCGACCTGCTGGCCGCCGCCCATCCGCTGCACAAGAAACTGCACGTCGCGCTCAAGCAGGGTCAGCTCAACCCGGCGCCGGGCGAGCCCCTCATCGACGCGGCCCTGGAAGCGGGTGTGCTGCAAGCCGGTGAAGCGCAGACCTTGCGCGCGGCCGAGGCGGCGCGGCGCAAGGTCATCGATGTGGATGACTTCGATAAGGAGGAGTTGACGCTGGCGCAGGACAAGGTCCGTTGATCGTGACGGCGAGGTACGCCGTCACCTATAGCTGGTCACCTATAGCTGGTCACCTATAGCTCTTCACCTATAAAAGCAGGCGCAAGGGCTTTATACTCCTGCGCCCGTTTTGCTCTTGAGGACTTATCTCGTGTCCAATGTCGTTGCCGATCACCTTGTCTTGCTTGACCACTTGCGCAGCATCCTGGTCGCCGTGGGTGAGGCCGAACAGGTGCCCGAAGAAAGCCATGCCCTGTTTCTGGAGCGCTTCGACGAGTTGCGCGCGCAACTGCCCGTCGACCCGATCGAAAGCCAGTACCTGGGCCAGGACCTCCTCTGCCAGGTGATCGTCCGTTATCCACAGATCGCCCACCTGGTGCCTCGCGACCTGCTCTGGTACTTCGCCGGCGACTGCCTGCACTACATGCCCGACGAAGAAATCGCCCTGTACCAGGCCCTGGAGGAGCGTCGTTTCGAAGCCGAGCAAAACGACGAGCCTTTCGACTGGAACCAGGAAAAACAATTGCTGGCGATGTCGGAGCAGGACAGCAAGCACTGATTGCGATCCGTCATGCAAAGGCCCGCACGGTTAACCCGGCGGGCTTTTTTTTGCCTAGCCAACGTGTGTCGCCTGGACGGGCCTCATCGCGAGCAAGCTTTGCTCCCACAGATCGGAAGGGTGTACGACCGGAAGAGCCAGGTCGGCTATCAGGCCGCCTCGCTTTTGCTTTTGATCTGGAGGCCCCGTTAACCACGATGGCCGAACGCAGGCATTGTGGAGTGGGCAACCCGGCATGGATGCCGGGATAGCCGCGCTGGGCCATGGATGGCCCTTCGCGGCGGGCCCACGGAGCAATGCCGGAGAGAGGGCATGCCGAGCCTAGGCGAGGCACCGAGTGGTGGGGCAAGCCCTTTTTGCTTACTTTTTTGGCGTCTGAAAAAAGTGAGCCGCCGTAAGGGCGGACCCCTAAGTAGCCGTTACCGCAGCAACGGATATGTACCTGGTCAACAAAATCCATGTCGACTGACACCCCGCCATCGCGAGCAAGCTCCCCACTGGTTTGTGGTTGATCATAAAATTCATGTACGCAGCGGCTTCTGTGGGAGCGAGCTTGCTCGCGATGAGGCCGGTCAAAACAACCCATCACTCTCCGGCAACTCATAACCTGGCGCGACCTTGCTGGGGCCACTCTCGCCGCCCACCGTGCTCAAGGTCGGCTCCTTCTCCAGGCACGCCACCAGATAATCAATGAACACCCGCAGCTTGGGCGGCAGGTAGCGGGTCGGTGAATGCAGCAACCACAAGCCACCGTGGTAGGAAGCCAGGAACGTCCAGTCGGCCAATACCTGCACGATCAAGCCTTGCTCCAAGGCATGACGGGCGGTGAAGTACGGCAGGCTGCCAATGCCGATGTGCTGCAAGACGGCCCCCAACCGCACGCCCGTGTGATTGGCCGCGTAGCGCCCATGCACGCCGACAGTGACGGACTTGCTGCCTTTCTTGAATTTCCAGCGCGCATCGTTCGGGGTTGCCCCCAGGTAAATGCAGCTGTGTTCCAACAAGTCGTGAGGATGCGTGGGCGTACCGTGTTCGGCCAGGTACTGCGGCGTGGCGCAGAGCAGGTGATCAATGGTCAGCAACTGACGCCCCACCAGCCCGACCGGAGGTTGATCGGTAATCCGGATGGCCAGGTCGACATGATCGTCGATCAGGTCAACCTGCCGATCCTCCAGAAACAACTCCACATCGACCTTCGGATAACGACGCAAGAATTCGGGCATGTGCGGATGAATCACGAAACGCCCCACCGCCTTGGGCACGCTGACGCGGATGCGGCCTTCAGCCTCCTGAGTGAACTGCCCGCTGATTTCCATTACCGACCGAGCGGCGGCGACCATTTCCTGACAGCGCTTGAACACCTCTTCCCCGCCATCGCTCAAACGCAACTTGCGGGTGGTGCGTTGCAGCAAGCGGGTCGCCAGGGCTTTCTCCAGGCGAGAAATACTGCGGCTGATGGCCGACGGGGATGAGCCTGACTGGCGGGCCGCCTCGGAGAAGCTGCCGGTCTCCACGACCTTGACGAAGATGGCCATTTCGGCCAGCAACGGCAACGGTAGATTTGTGCTCATGGCGCAACAGTCCTTTGAAATTTGAACGGATTATCACCCTTTTACGCCCTCCCTATAATCCCGTCACAATTTCTGATGTGGATATGGCACATGACGCTTCGCCTCTTTTTCCATAGCGATGACCTCAAGGCCAACGTGGAAGTCCTGGATTGCAGCCCCCGGGAACATGAGTTTGCCGTGGTGCTGCACGCCACCCTGTTCCACCCCCAGGGTGGCGGGCAGCCCTGCGACACCGGATGGATCGGTGAAAGCCAAGTGCTGCGCGTGGTCCAGGATGGGCCACAAATCGTTCATTACGTCGACTGCCCGGTGGCCTTGGGCATGGCTGAGATCCGCGTGGAGGCGCAGCGCCGACAGTTGAATGCGCGCCTGCATTCGGCTGGGCACCTGATCGGCCATTTCGCCGAGACCCGTGGCTGGACGCCGATCAAGGCCCATCATTGGCCCGGCGAAAGCCGCGTGCAGTTCCAGCCAGGGGAAAATCCTCAGGAACTGGACATCTCGATGATTCAGCAAGGCATCGACGAATGGATTGCCGATGACCTGCCGCGCCTGATCACGTTGCGCGAAGGCCTGCGCGAAGTCGGTTTCGGTGAACTGACCGCCTATGGCTGTGGCGGCACCCACGTGCAGCGCCTGCAGGAACTGGGAACAGTCACCATCGCCTCGCTTTCGCAAAAGAAAGGAACACTGTCAGTGCACTACCACGTGACCTGATATCCGCCAGCCCCTGCGACCAGGAATGGCTCGCAGGCCTCGCCTCCCGCAGACAGATTTGCTCCTGCGAATCCCCCTTCACAACACAAAAAGACAAATTATTGACGCCCGCTTGAGCGAGCTTTTCCCTTCCGTCACTTTTTAGTCATTTTTTTGATTCCTGGCGTGGCGCTTTGCCATGCTTGAACTACCGTCAAACAGAAGCAAGGACGGGGTCGGTAAAACGCTCCTGAAGCGACTTGATCGACACCGCCACTGCCTTCGAAAATCCCGGAGATCCCGGGTACCGAAACGTTGTTTGCAAGCAGCCTGTCGTTCAGTCAGGCCGGTGAAATGCGCCCGTTTGCTTATAGCGACGAGGCCTGAAACCGGCATCAATGAACGGTCAGGCGAGATGGAAAGGGGCAGCCCGGGCCTCTTAAGTGATCCGAGGCAAATAGTTAAGCCTAGGGATGGTCTCTTCATCGAGGATCACTTCATGACCCAGCGCACTGCACCCGTTTTAAAACATTTCATTCATGGCCTGTTCTGGATGGGGCTTGGCTTGGAGGCGGCCCAGGCCGCAGCGGCAAACTGTTCGCAACTGGACAGTTTGCCGGCAACCTTCGAGGTCGGCCAAGGGCTCCAGAGCGAACTGCGCATCCTCGCCCCCGTGACGAAGTTGGCAGTCGGCGATCCGAAAATTGCCGATGTGCAGCCCAGTGGCAGCGATGCCTTCATCCTCACAGGCCTGGCGCCCGGCGCCACCAGCCTGATGGTCTGGACCGACTGTTCGAAGATACCGCGCCAGAGCATGGTGTTTGTCAAAGGCCGGGCCACTGAGGCGCTGACGGGCGCTGCGAACATGCCTTCCGAAGACCCGATGCTGCTCGCCCAGGTGCAGACTGACATTCGTTTCGTCGAAGTCAGCCGGACCAAGCTCAAGGAAGCCTCGACGTCGATTTTCGGCAGCCGTGGCAATTTCCTGTTCGGCTCACCAAGGACCTTGCCCACCATCGGCGGTGTTGTCCGGCCTTCATTGCCGGTCAATAACGACATGTTCAACCTGTCTTTCGCCACCGGTAAGACCCTGTTGATGATCAACGCCCTGGAAGGCAGCGGTTTTGCCTATACCCTGGCGCGGCCGAGCCTGGTGGCCCTCAGCGGGCAGAGCGCGAGTTTCCTGGCCGGGGGCGAAGTGCCGATCCCGGTGCCCAGTGCCGGCAGCGACAACGTGTCCATCGAGTACAAGGAGTTCGGTATTCGCCTGACCCTGACCCCCACCGTCATCGGCAAGAATCGCATCGTCTTGAAGGTGGCACCGGAAGTCAGTGAGCTGGATTTCACCAACGCGGTGAACATCGCCGGGACATTGGTGCCAGCACTCACGGTGCGCCGTACCGATACCAGCATCGCCCTGGCCGATGGCGAAAGTTTTGTCATCAGTGGCCTGATCAGCACCCGCAACAGCTCCCAGGTGAACAAGTTTCCGGGACTGGGCGATGTGCCTATCCTCGGAGCGTTCTTTCGCGACAACGCCATCAACCGCGAAGAGCGCGAGCTGCTGATGATCGTCACCCCGCACCTGGTCCAACCGTTGGCGGCCGACGCGCAACTGCCGACCTTGCCGGGTGAGCAGCTGCGCAATTACGACCCGAATTTCTACCGCATGTACTTCCTTGAACATGGCGAGTTTGACAACCGCAGCGGGCTTTCCCAATGAGCCGGCGCCTGATGTGCAAGGCGTCCGGTGTCCAACGGTTTGCCAAGGGGTATTCAATGAAAGCAGTGATCGCATTAGCGGCAACCTTGATGCTCGCTGGTTGTGCCAGCAATGGCGTGGTGGTTTCTCGCTCGGCCGATTGCGCCAAGCCCGGGGCCGACCAGGAGCTGGCCTTGAACATGGCGGAAGACATGGCCAACGAGGGTCGTTTGTACGCCAGCCTGGCGAACCTCGAACGCTTGCCTGAGGACTTGGTCCAGGTCCGTCTGCGCAAGGCCCGGGTGCTGCGCCTGATGGGGCGCAACGAGGCCACTCCGTTGTACCAAAGCCTGCTCGGGACGTGCCTGGCCGCAGACGGTGAACATGGCCTTGGCCAGTTGGCGGCTGCCAAAAATGACAATGCCGCCGCCACCCAATACCTCGAACGCGCAGCGAAAATGGCCCCGACCGACGGTAAGATCCGCAATGACCTGGGGGTTGTCTACCTCAATCAACGACGCGTTTCAGAAGCCCGTTTCGAGTTCATGACCGCCATGGAGCTCCAGCAGTCAGACACGCTGGCCGCGCTCAACATGGTGACCCTGCTGATCTACCAGGACAACTGGAAGCAGGCCGCCGAGCTCGCCAACATGGCCAAGCTGAGCCCCCAGCAAGTGGCAGATGCCCAAGCCCGTGCGGAAAAAATCAGGGGCTCGGCTCCTAACGCAGTGAAGTCGCCCGCCAACCGCCTGACCGAGGTCGTCGATGCTTCAACCGGCGCGGTCAAGTAGAGCGTTACGAGGAGTTCAAGAAATGATGACCAAACAATTGATGATCGTGTGCATGGTGAGCCTTTCCAGCGGCGCCTGGGCCATTGAGCCTGGCCCCTCTTCGCCAGCACAGCAAGGCACCGAGAGCTGGATGCAACTGCAGATTCGCGGCGTAGTCGCCTCCACCAACCTGCAAACCGCCTCTGCCGCCGAACGCGAGATGGCCATGCAGCGTTGGCTCAACAGCTTCAACTACCCGATCCCGGAATTCTTTGACCAGGACTCGGCAGGAGAAATCACCAGCAGCAAATGAAGCACGCTGGAAACGAAAAGACCGCAGCCCTCGACAGCGCCTACATTTGATCCGATGTAGGAACTGCCGGGGGCTGCGGTCTTTTGGCTGACCGCCGAAAAAACCTGGGGGAGCAAGCTTGCTCGCGATGTCGGTCGCACACTCAGCACCTTCATTGACTGTCACACCGCTATCGCGAGCAGGCTCGCTCCCACAATGGGCCTGGGGTGAACACAAGACCCATGAACACCCAAGATCACCTGTGGGAGATTCTATGGTACGGGGCTACCCCTTAAATGCCTTTCGGTAAGTATTCGCTCTGGTTCTTCAGCAGGGCGAATACCACTCGGGCAAGCTTGCGGGCCAGTGCCACTAATGCTTCGGTTGT